>CAYTTU010000182.1:0-23684 GCA_964440905.1 uncultured Acidimicrobiia bacterium
AGCAATGGCCGCTTGCACCTCGGGAAAGGGGGGTTCGGGGCTCTCGTTGGAGGCGAGCTTCACCACCCTCTCCAGACCGTACGCGGCGGCCACTGCGGCGATGGCCCGACCCGGGCGGTACTCCTCGATGCGCTCGATGTCCGGGCGGAGGCGGATGGGCATGGTGCGGCGAGGTTAGGGGGTGCCGGAAGCCGTTCGCGTCAGAGCACCTTGTGACGGTGTCGGTGGCGGACGGTTCGCTTCGTTCCACGTTCGCGCTGGGAACGGAAGACGGATCGTGATGTCTGAGAGCCCAAGGACTCGCCCCCCGGCGTGTACGCGAACGAACTCGGGGCCGCGACGCGGGGTCGGCGCCCGATTGCTCATTAAACGCGAACCGTCCCACCATGGCTTCAGGCGGAGTCAGGCCCTGCCGAAAGCGAATACCAAGAAATGCGGGCGACCGAACATACGATGCGAGTCGTGACCTTCCGGCGACGGCGCGCCACTGCGCTCGTTCTCCTCATCGTCGCCACCCTGTTTCAGAGCGTGGCACCGGCCTCCTCCATCGATGAGGAGGACGTCGAGCAGGCGCGTCAGGAGCGGGAAGCCGCTGCCCGGGAGCGGGCGGCAGCCCTTGCAGACCTCGACTCGGCCGTGGCCTCCTACGAAGCCCTCAATGCCGAGCTCCAGGACATCACCTTCCGGGTGGGGAGGGTGCGCTCGCAGATCGACCTATACGAGTCTTCAAGCCGCGACCTGCGTGAGGTGATCCGGGAGCGGGCGGTGGATTCGTATATGAACGGCACCAAACGCGATGGGATCACCGCAGTCTTCAACCCCGAGGAAGCCCAGCAGTCGATCATCGCTCGTGAGGTTCTGGCGCTGGCGATCGACGACGACTCCGCTTCGCTGGACTCCCTGCTGGCCGTGACCGCCGAGATGGAGCGGCTCCAGGAGCAGCTCGCCACCGACACCGCGCGGGTCGAGGAGCTCCGGGTCGAATCCGAGGCGGTGGCGGTCCGAATGGCGGAGCTCTTCGCTGCCGCCGACCAGGAGTTCGATCAGGCCCAGTCCGAATTCGTCGCTGCTTCCGAAGCCCTGGCAGAGCAGCGCCGGCGCGAGGAGGAGGAGCGCCAGCGCCGCGAGGAGGCGCAGCGCCAGCGGGACATCATCCGTGCCGCCCTGGGTGCGCCGTCGGAGGGTGTACCGCTGTCGGTGACTCCCGGCTTCATCTGTCCGATCGCCGCTCCCACCCATTTCATCAACTCGTGGGGCTTCCCTCGCTCCGGTGGACGGCTCCATCTCGGCACCGACATGTTCGCCACCCATCGGGCGCCCTTGGTGGCTGTGGCCGACGGGGTGGTGCGGCTCTCCACGTCCAGTCTGGGTGGGATCGTGGTCCACCTCTGGGCCGATCACCAGGTCGACTACTTCTACGCCCACCTCGATGGCTATGCCGCCGGACTGGTCAGCGGCCAGCGGGTCACCCGCGGGCAGGTGATCGGCTACAACGGAGACACGGGGAATGCCGCCTCCGGGGCATACCACTTGCACTTCGGGATGCGTCCGGGTAACACGGTCAACGTGAATCCGTACCCGACCGTGCGGGCCGTGTGTCCTTGACCCCTTCGCGTTTCCTCTACCCTGAGATTCTCCCGTGACCACCAAACGCCGCCGCATCGACCAGATACAGGATCCGGAGTTCCTGCAGGATCTCCGGGCCCTCGCCGCCGACGAGCTGCGGGCTCGCCGGGCGATGTGCGACGACCTCGAACTCGAGTTCTCCTATTACCGGCGCATGCTCCATGGGCGGATGGACCTGCTCACCTTCGAGCAGCGGCGCCGGGCCGGCGAGGAGGAGCAGACTCTGCTCGAGGCCCTTGCCAGGATCCTGGCAGGCGGGGCGTATTCCACCGCCCCCGGGCTCCCCAACCGAATCATCCCGGTCGAGATGCCGAACATACCCTCTCCGGGGCGGCGGCTGATCGATCGGGCGCTCGAGAGCGACTTTCTCGCCCGACTCGGTGAACTCTCCGACGAGGACCTCCGTGACACCCACCGGTTCCTCGAGGAACTCGAGGCCGAGGTTTCGATGTACCGCCGGGTGGTGCACTCGGTGCTCGATCATCTCCAGGCCGAGCTGATCCGACGTTACCGGGAGGGCCTGGCCGATCCCGGCGAGCTGCTGACCCGAGGGTGATCGTCGGCGCGGTCCGCAGCGGTCTCGTCGAGACCGTGCATCCGGTTACGGTGGCCGTGGTCGACCAGGGCGGAACCGTCCTGGTCACTTCCGGTGACGCCGCGGATCGGGAGTACTTCCTCCGCTCGGCGATAAAGCCCGTCCAGGCCGCGGTGTCGCAACGGCTCGGCGCGGCCCTCGGCCTGGAGCAACTCGCCGTCGCCGCCGCGAGCCACCAGGGGCAGCCGGCACACATCGCCATGGTCGAGCATATGTTGCTCGAGGTCGGCCTCGATGCTGGACATCTGCGCTGTCCGCCCGATTGGCCGGGCGACACCGACTCGGAGCGGCTGTGGGCTGCGATGGGGCGAGATCGCCAGGAGGCGGTATTTCACAACTGTTCGGGCAAGCACGCTGCCATGCTGCGGGCCTGCGTCGCCCAGGACTGGTCGCTCGACTACGTAGCGGCCGACCACCCGCTTCAGCACGAGATCGTGGCGGCGGTGGAGTCGGCCACCGGTCGCGCCGCGCGGCCGACCGGCGTGGACGGTTGCGGTGCCCCGACCCTCCGCAGCGACGTCGTCGGGCTCGCCCGTGCCTTCGCCGCCATCGCCGTGCAGCCAGACCTGGCCGAGGTGCGCACGGCCGCGATGCGCTTCGCCTCTCTGACCCGCGATGGCGATCGTCCCGAGACCGAGATCGCCCGCTGGCTTCCCACGGTGGTCAAAGGGGGAGCCGCCGGCTGCATCGGGATCGCCTGGCCCGAGGGTGGGCTGGGTGTCGCCGCCAAGTCGTGGAGTGGGGAGGGAACGGCAGCGGTGCTCGCCGCCCTGGTGGTTATGGCGGAACTGGGCATCGTCCCGGAGCACCCCCGTCACATGCTGGAGGCGCAGTTCGCCCCGGAGGTGCTCGGTGGCGGCGCCCCGGTGGGTCGCTGGGAGGTCATCGCCAGATGACCGACTGGTCCTTCCTCGAAGGTCTCGCCCCGCTCGCCACCCACACCGGACCCTTTCCCCATTCCGGATTCGTCGCCCCCTGGCGGCGCTTGCGGCCAAGGGGGGAACTGATCGCCATCCGGCGAGATGGAGCGGCGGCGGCATTCGTCACCGAGGCCGGTGTGGCCCGCTTCGCCGGCGAGGCCGACCTCACCGACTACCACAGCCCGTTGGGACCCGATCCCGACGGGGTGGTTGCCGGCATCATCGAGGCCCTGGATCCCGGGACCCGTCTCACCCTCGACTCACTGCCCCTCGAGGTCGCCGAGAGTCTCATGAAACACTTTGCCGCCCACGGGGTTTCAGTCTCGATGCAGCCTGCCGATGCCACCATGGTGCTCGCGCTCCCTCCCGACCCCGATGCCTACCTCGAGGGGATGGACACCAAGCAGCGTCACGAGGTGAGGCGAAAGCGGCGTCGTTTCGAGGAACAGGCGGGTCCTCCGTCGGTGGTGCGCGACCCGGCGGCCTTTTCGTGGTTCGCCGCCACCCATCGCACCTCCTCCGGTGACAAGGGAGCCTTCATGACCGAGGAGATGGAAGGGTTCTTCGCCTCCCTGATGGACTCGGCCGGCGGAGTGGTTGACGTGCTGGTGGACGACACCGGGGCGCCGGTCGCTGCCGCTTTCGGGTTCGAGGATGCCGACACCTACTACCTGTACAACTCGTGCTTCGATCCGGGGCGCGCTGCGCTGTCGCCGGGTGTCGTCCTGGTCGCCGGACTCATCGACGCTGCCATCACCGCCGGACGGCGTCGGTTCGATTTCCTCAAGGGTGGCGAGGACTACAAGGTGCGCCTCGGGGCCACTCCCCGGGTGCTCTTCACTCTGGACGGATCGCTGTGATCTCCCGGGTGGCCTTCGTCAGCATCCATTCCTCTCCGCTGGACACACCGGGAGCCGGAGACGCCGGTGGGATGAACGTCTACATCGACAACCTCGCCCGCACCCTGGCGATCCGGGACATCGCCGTCGACGTCTACACCCTGCCCCGACCCGGGGGAGCCGTCGGGGAGACCGACGTCGCTCCGGGATACCGGGTGATCGAGGTCGATGCAGGCGGTGGGGATAGCGCCGAGGTCGTTTCCGCCTTCGCCGAAGGTGTGGCCAAGTGGATCGTGGAACACGAGGCGCGTCCCGAGATCGTTCACAGTCATTACTGGCTCTCGGGTTGGGTGGGTGTGCTCCTCCAGCATGCTCTCGGGGTCCCGCTGGCCATCTCGTTCCACACCCTTGGCCGGGTCAAGGAAGCGACTCGGGCGCCCGGTGAGCCGCGTCAGTCCCTGGTGCGCATCGCCGCGGAGGAGGAGGTGGTGTCCCGGGCGGGCTGCATGGTTGCCTCCACTCCCGCCGAGGCAGCCGACCTGATCGAGCACTATCGGGCCAATCCGGAGCGCATCTGCATCTCGCCCCCCGGGGTCGATCACACCGTGTTCCGTCCGGGCGATCGGGATCGGGCCAGGCAGCGACTCGGGCTGCCACCGGGGCCACTGGTGGCGTTCGTCGGGCGCATCCAGCCACTGAAGGCGGTCGACGTCGCAGTCGCCGCGGTGGCCGCCCTCCCCGGAGTCCGGCTGCTGGTCGTGGGCGGGCCGAGTGGTCCATCCGGCGAAGCCGAGCTGGAGCGACTGCGGGGCATGGCGAACGATCTCGCCCCGGGGCGGGTGACCTTCATGCCCCCACGACCCCATGCCGACATCGCCTGCGTGTATCGCTCGGCGAACGCAGTGATCGTTCCCTCGCGCTCCGAGTCGTTCGGGTTGGTGGCGGTCGAGGCGCAGGCGTGCGGCACCCCCGTGGTGGCCTCGCGCGTTGGTGGGCTGGCCTACGCGGTCGAAGACGGTCGCTCCGGTTACCTGATCCCGGGCCACGACCCCGCCGATTACACCCGGGCACTGGCGTCGATCATCGACGACCCCGACAACGCGAAGCGTCTCTCCGCCGGAGCCGTCGAGCACGCTGCCGGCTTTTCGTGGGAGGCGACTGCGGATCGGCTGGTCGAGCTGTACCGCGGGCTGCTGGAGTAGGACACAGCTCACGCGAAAAAGATGGTTGCAGCCACCTTGTCGACAGACGATGTGCACAACCGGCTGTGGATTCCTGGGGGTATGTGGGCAAAGTGGGTAGCGGCCCGATGTCGTAGTGCGTTCGAATCGGATCGAGGCAACTACGCGGCGCGGAGCGCGAAATCGCGACGCGGTCGAGGTGCTTGACCGGGCGAGTTGTCCCCCGTAGGTTCGGCGGTGCAAGGCCCAAGGTGCCGATGCGACCACCAACTCGTTCGGGGAAGTGCGGGGAAAGGGTCGTAAAGGTTCCTTGGGCCTTAGCTTTGAGTAGGCACTAGGCACAGGCGCCGACGACTCTCCGTCCTTCGCCCCTGGTGCCCACCGGCCCAGCCGTGTTATCGCTGACCCCATGAAGCCCTCCCTGGATCGCGGTCCCACCGACAGTCCCCTGCTCGAGGAGACCATCGCCGCCAATCTGCTTCGAACCATCGCCCGCCATGGATCGGCAGAGGCTCTCGTGGTTCCCCACCAGGGGGTTCGGTTCACCTATGACCAGTTCGGCGCGGCGGTGGAACACCTGGCTCGTGGGCTGCTGCGCCATGGACTCTCCATCGGTGATCGCGTCGGGATCTGGGCTCCCAATTGTCACGAGTGGGTGCTGCTGCAGTACGCCTCCGCAGCGGTGGGAGCGATCCTGGTGAACATCAACCCGGCCTACCGGACCACGGAGGTGGAGTACGCCCTCGCCCAGTCGGGATGCCGACTGCTGGTGGCGGCGCCGTCGTTCAAGTCATCCGACTACCGGGCGATGGTGGCGACCGTGGCGCCGAACCTTCCCCTTCTCGAGGAGGTGGTCTTTCTCGATACACCGGGTTGGGATGCACTCGACGATCCGGGACCAATCACCGCCGCAGACGTCGCGCGCCGCCGGGCGATACTCGACCCCGGACAGGCCATCAACATCCAATACACCTCGGGTACCACCGGACACCCCAAGGGAGCGACGCTGACCCATCGCAACATCCTCAACAACGGATACTTCGTCGGGGAGCTGTGTCGGTACACGAGTCGCGATCGGGTGTGCGTCCCGGTGCCGTTCTACCACTGTTTTGGAATGGTGATGGGCAACCTCGCCAGCACCAGCCACGGTGCGACCATCGTGGTGCCGGGGCCGTCCTTCGAGGCGAACTCGGTGCTGGCCACGGTCGCCGCCGAGGGCTGCACCAGCCTGTACGGGGTGCCCACCATGTTCATCGCCGAACTTGTCGCCCTGGATGCCGCACCCACCGACCTGAGCAGTTTGCGCACCGGGATCATGGCCGGAGCCCCCTGCCCGGAGGAGACGATGCAGCGAGTGATGACCGACATGCACATGACCGAGGTCACCATCTGTTACGGGATGACCGAAACGTCGCCGGTGTCCACCCAGACCCGTTTCGACGATGACCTGCAGCGACGGGTCGCCTCGGTGGGACGGGCCCATCCCCATGTGGAGGTCAAGATCGTCGATCCGGAGACCGGGGCCACGACGCCTCGCCGGGTGCCGGGGGAGGTGTGCACCCGGGGGTACTCGGTGATGCGGGGGTACTGGGAGGATCCGGAGCGCACCGCGGATGCGATCGATGCCGACGGATGGATGCACACCGGGGACCTGGGAACCATGGACGACGACGGTTACGTTGCGATCGTGGGGCGCATCAAGGACATGATCATCCGGGGTGGTGAGAACGTGTACCCGCGGGAGATCGAGGAGTTCCTGATCACCCATCCCGATGTGATCGACGCCCAGGTGGTCGGTGTCCCCGACGAGCGCCTCGGGGAGATCGTGATGGCCTGGTTGGTGTTGCGCTCCGGGGCTCGGCTCACCAGCGACGAGGTGCAGGAGTTCTGCCGGGGCCGCATCGCCCACTACAAGGTCCCGGCGCGGGTCTCGGTGGTGGAAGCCTTCCCAATGACGATCACCGGCAAGGTGCAGAAGTTCCGGCTCCGGGAATTGGCCCAGGACGAGATGTCAGGTGTCAGATCTCAGGTATCAGAAGTGACCAATCGAATCTGAGATCTGAGATCTGAATCGTTCTCACTTCACAGACCAAACATCACCTCGCCGAGTCTCACCCGGTGGACGTCGAACGTGTCGAGGTCGAGGCGCATCGAGCCGAGTCGCAGCCCGCGCAGTCCATCGCCTTGATTGGTGACCACGCGCAGCACGCCCGCATCGTGCTCCAGCACTCCGAGTCCCAGGCAGGCCCCGGTTCCGTCCTGAAGTCCAACCAGGACCCCATGAAGTCTCGACAGGTCGAGCCCCTCGGGGAGGGTGGGGGCGAATACCGTGCTCCGCACCCGCCACCGTTGCAGGGGTTCGGCGAATGCCGCGGCAAACGCCTTGGCCCGATGTGCCCGGCGCACTTCGGGGTCCATGGGGCGAACCTCGGGGTCGACCACCGCGGTCTCCACATCCACCGAGAAGAAGCGGCGGAGCATCCCCACCAAAGGCTCGAGTTCGGCGCCGCGTTGCAGTCCGATCAGCACGTCGGGACGGCACAGCTCCATCTTGTGATACTTGAGGGTCTGGCCACCGACTCCAGAGATCGAACCGGTGGTGTCGATCACCACCAGGTCTGCCGCACTGCGGGCGGCATCGACCAAGGCCGCCGTGGCTACCACCTGCTGCAGGATCACTCCCTCCGGTGAGATCGCCCCAACGAAGTGCAGCGCGTCGGCGTGGGACAGCTCGGCCAGGTCGCGCTGTTCGGCGACGAACTTGAGTCCCACGCAGGTGGGGGGCCCGACCGTGGTCTGGTCGACATCGGCGTCCACGTAGGCCGCAACCTTGCCGGCGGCGACCGCGGCGGCAAGCAGCTGGCGGGCAAGGGTGGACTTCCCCGTGTCGGGACCACCGACGAGCATCACGACACCGCGACGGCGAGCGAGATCGTCGAGCAGTGCGCCGTGGTGTCCGTCCGACATGGCCACCTCGGATCGGGCGGGCCATCGTACCGGGCGTTCAGGGGTCTCTGCACCGGCGGTCGGTATCCTCGCCGGGCGATGTCGCTGCCCATCTCGTTTCTCTCCGACTTCGGCCACCGCGACGAGTTCGTCGGGGTGGTCCATGGGGTGATCGAGCGTATCTCTCCTGGGACCAGGGTGATCGACGTCACCCACGATGTGCCCCGCGGTGACGTGCGAGCCGGGGCCCTGGCGCTGCTGCGGGCCATCCAGTACCTGCCCGACGGCGTGGTGCTCGCCGTGGTCGATCCCGGGGTCGGCACCGGGCGACGGGCGATTGCAGTCTCGACCGCACGGGGCTACTTCGTCGGCCCCGACAACGGGTTGCTGGCGCCTGCCGTGGCCATGGTCGGCGGCGCCCACCGCTTCGTAGCCCTGGAGTCCCCCGAGTTCCGCCTCCCCGGGGCCGGATCCACGTTCGACGGGCGCGACCTCTTTGCGCCGGCGGCGGCGGTACTTGCCTCCGGTGAGGCGGGCCTGGACGATCTCGGGCCCGAGGTGGAGTCCTTTTCGGTCGTGCCGTTGCTGTTGCCGCTGATCGAGTCGGCCGGCGGCAAGGTATCGGGCGAGGTGTGGTGGGTGGACGGATACGGCAATGCGCAGACCAATGTCGCCCCGGCAGATCTGGAGGGACTCGGGGTCCATCCGGGTGACGCTGTGGTGGTTCGGGTGGGAGCCGTGGAACACACGATGACCTGGGTGGCGGGATACGGAACGGGTGACGAACCCGTGATCCACTGCGACTCCCATGGGCTGATCGCCATCGCTATTCCGGGCGGTGACGCTGCGGCATCGCTGGGTATCGGCGAGGGTCTCTCGGTGGGATTCAGGTCACCGAGTTGAGCCGGAACACGAAGATGACCCCGGCGGCGAGGAGCAGGGCGAGGAGCAGCAGGATCGCGACGGTGGTTCCGGGGCGCACCGTCAGGACGGTAATGCCATGAGCGACCTGGTCTTCATCACTCGGGCGTCGTGCCTGCTGTGCCATGAGACGGAACCGATGGTGGTCGCCGTGGCGCGGCGTCGGGGCCACACCATCGAAACCGTCGATGTCGATGCCGCTGGTCTTGCCGATCGCTTCGGGGATCGCGTTCCGGTGGTGCTGCGCGACGGTATGGAGGTGCTCTCGGGTCGGTTTGACGCCGCCGAAGTGCGCCGCGCCCTGCGCTGATTTTGGCTCTCTGACCCCTGCCTATATTGCCGCGATGGTCAGACGGCCCGTTCCCCGGGTCACCGTGCAGCGCCTCCCCGTGTACCTCCGGTGCCTGGAGAGCCTTCCTGCGGGCCAACAACGGGTTTCCTCCGACGAACTCGCCGAACTGGCTGGAGTGCTGGCTGCCAAGATCCGCAAGGATCTCTCCTACCTCGGCACCCACGGCACCCGTGGCGTCGGCTACGAGGTGGAGCACCTCAAGCACGAGATCCGCATCGAGCTCGGGCTGACCCGGGACTGGGCAGTCGTGATAGTTGGCATCGGGAATCTGGGGCGAGCGCTGGCCAACTACGGCGGGTTCGGTGAGCGCCGCTTTCAGGTGGTCGGCCTGTTCGACCTCGACCCCGAGACGGTGGGCACCCGGGTCGACGGCCTCGTCGTCGAGCCGATGGCCCGCCTGGCGTCTGCGGTACGGGAGCGCAAAGCCTCCATCGGGATAATCTCCACTCCGGCACACGCTGCCCAGGAGGTGGCCGATGCCCTGGCGGACGCCGGGGTGCGGTCGATCCTCAACTTCGCCCCCACGGTGATCCGGGCCCCCGACAAGGTCGAGGTGCGCCGGGTCGACCTGTCGACCGAGTTGCAGGTGCTGACGTTCTATCTAGCCAGAAGCTGATTGGAGTTCAGAGTTCAGAGTTCAGAGTTCAGAGTTCAGACTCCAGACTCCAAACTCCAAACTCATGACTCAGGACTCGGCTTCCTGCTCCGCCTCGTACCGGCTCAGCGCCGCCACGAACATGGCGAACAGGATCAACGAGCCCAGCATCAGCGCTCCGGGCAGGATGCGCAGCTGGAAGGAGTTGAGTCCGGCCACCAGCGCTGGGCGCAACCCGCGCGGGGCGTACATCGTGTACAGCAGCCCGACGATGGAGAGGAATCCGAAGAACGCCGCTCCGGTGGTGAGAAAAGCGAGCCGGCGCCCCAGGTTGGTGTAGTTGATCACGAACACGCTTCCCCAGAACACCGCGATCGACCCCACCGCAACGATCAGGCCGCGCACCAGGACACCGGGGGCCGGGGTCCCGTCGGGAGCGACGTTGTCCTTGCCAACCATCCGCTCATAGAGCACGTCGAGCCCGGCGCGAAACTGCGGGATCAGCGAGAGCAACACGATGGCGGTGAGTGCCACGCCGAGCCACTCCAGCTTCGAGAGGCCCGATTCGTCGCGATGCAGGCGGCGGATCATCCCATGGCCCTTTCGAACTGCACGATCAGCATTATGTCCTCGGCGCTCAACAGGGCGCCGAAGCCTGGCATCCAGCCGCGTCCGATGCCGTTGACCCCGTACTGCACCCCGTTGACCGAACCGGCCACCACGAAGTCGTAGTGATCGTCGATGTCGGGGAACTGCACCACCGACCGCCGTTCCCGCAGCGAAGGACCCATCGAACCCGACCCGGCCTCGTGGGTAAAGGCGATCCCCGCCGAGTAACCGGCGGTATGACACCGGGCGCAGTACGCGTTGTAGAGACCCACGGCGCGCTCGGCACTGGCGGTGTCTCCGTCGAAAGCGGTCTCGGCCAGTGCCGCGATGTCGACGGCGTAGCGGCGAGCCGCGGCGGCATCCACGACCGCAGCCAGGCCGGTACGGGCCGACTCGAGCAGGCGGTCCAGGTTCTCGGTGCTGAGCCGAAGGTCGCGCTCGATGGTGTTGAGGTCGGTGATGAGCAACTGGGCGCCATCGAGGTCGGGGATCGGGGTGGCGCCTTCGCTGGTGCTGTACGCCAGGGTGGGGTCGAACTCCAGGTTGTCGATGGCGGTACGGGAGGTCGAGGGAGGCGCCTCGGCGACGATCGTGGCCACCACGCTCGCCAGGTTGATCTCGGCGGGATCGGACAGGCCATCGCGGTCGGTGTCGTTGGCGGTCCCGCTGCATGAGGTGGCGTAGAGGGCGGCGGAGCGGTCGGTGCAGGACTCGGGCTGGGTGAGCAGGTTCTGCAGGCGGCGGGGGAGTTCCCGGATCGCCTCGTACTGGTCGGGCACGGACTCGAGGGCGGCGATCGCCGCCTGCTGGGCGGTGACGGCGGCCTCCAGGGCAGCGTCGGCCCCCTCCAGCCGGGTCATTTCACCGTTCACCCGCCGGTCCACGGCGGCGATCACCTCGGATTGCGGGATCTGGATGCTGTGCAGGTAGGCGAGCAGCTCGTCGATCTGCTGCGTATTGAGTGGCCCACCGCCCTCGGCGCCCCACGCCGGCATCGGGGTGCCCGCCCGTCCGTACACGAGCCAGTAGCGCACCTCTTCGTCGGTATAGCGGTACATCACGTTGTTGATCGCGGGGGCCGCCCAGGTGACGCTCAGACCGGAGCGGGCATCGACGAACAGAGCACCACCACCTCCGCCATCGCCACCGTGGCAGTTGCCGCACTGGTACTCGATGAACCACTCGTGGCCGCGCTCCACCGCGATCTCCTCGAAGTGCTCGGTGGCATCGGCCTGGCGGGTGGTCTCGTTGAGGAAATAGACGGGCATGACGATGGCGATCACCGCCACCGCCACCAGGGCGTAGAGCAGCACCCGGTCGAGGCGCTTCACCTCCAGGTCGTCGTCGGTGAGGTAGGGCGTCAGGTTCAGTGGCGGCGCCTGGGTGCGATGCCGCACCCGGGTGTTGCGCACCAGGAAGAACATCCAACCGATCACCGCCACAGCGACGATCAGAAGCGTCGTTGCGCCGATACCCATCAGATCCGCTTCCCGGTGGCTAGATGCACGACGGCCCCTGCGGGTACACCGCGGACTTGTGGGCGGCCCGTGACGTCTGGATCACCTGGCCGGTGTCGATGATGAACTGGCCGGCGTCGTCCACCGAAACCACGAACCGGTCGAGGTTGCGCGGGGCGGGGCCGCCCTCGTATTCACCGTGGTAGTTGTACTTGGACGAATGACAGGGGCACTCGAAGCCCTGGGAGGAGTCGCATTGCGGCACCCGGCATCCCAGGTGGACGCAGCGCTGCCACAGCGCCATCAGTCCACCTGCAACGACCGGGAGGCCCTCAAAGCTGCTTCCGGTCATCTCGCCCTGGAAGGGCACCAAATACGCCTGGGCGGCGGGAACGAACAACGGACTCACCCGGCCGTCGGGGAGGAACACCTGGGCGGCAAGCTCGTCGGCTTTGCCCGCCGCCACCTTGGAGCCGAATCCGCCCGGCTTGATCCGGGGCCACATGAACCCGAGCGAGAAGATCCCCATCTGGGCCATGAACAGCCCGAAGATGCCGGCGACGCCGCGGTTGAAGAACTGGCGCCGGGTCACTCCGTATTGCTCGGGACCCACCTCCTCGCGTTGGGTGAGAGGATCCACCGGGACGGGTTCGTCCGCTGCTGGCGGCACCTCGGTCTTGGGTGGCGCCTCCGCCTTGCGCCTGCGGCGGTCGCGGCGCAGTGCCTTGCGATCGGTGGCCCCGGTGATCGATTCACCACCGGAGTCGCGCCGCAAAGCCACGCTGGCGACGGCGAGGGCGCCGAGCAGGCCGATGGCGGCGAAGGCCAGGATCGCGATCTGGGTGGTGCTCATAGGTCGAAGAAGATCCCATCTCTCCACGGGAAGGTGAAGTTCAGGCCCCGGCCCCGGTAGAAGGAGCCGATGATGGTGAGAATCGCCGCCGCGATCACGAAGAAGGTGAACATCATGATGGCGAACTTGCGGTCCGAGGGCCGGGTGGATCGGTTGCGGTCGACGAAGGGGACGAGCGCCAGGCCGGCAAGGCCGAGCCCGGGAATCAACACACCGGCGATCTGCGGGTCGAAGTAGACGAGCAGTTCCTGGAGGCCGAGGAAGTACCACGGTGCCTTGGACGGGTTGGGCTGGGCGTTGGGATTGGCCAGCTCGAGCAGCGGAGCGTCCTGGAACACCGAGAACACGATCAGCAACGCGGTGACCACCAGCAGGGCGACGAACTCGATGGCGAGCAGGTGGGGCCACACGCTCACCTTGTCGGTGGGCTCTTTCTTGACCTGCTGGATGGCCTTGGCCTTCACCACGGTGAGCAGCCGCTGGGTGCGCACCCCCTCGGGGATGGCGGGGGCGGCCGGTGCGGGAGGCGCCGGGGCCGTAGCGGGAGCGGTGGTCGTCGCGGTGGCGGTGCCGCCCCCGGCGGCCGGGGCCGCGCCCGAGGCGGGGGCCGTCCCTCCCGTCATCTCGGCCCAGACCTGCTCGAAGGGCACGCCGGTGGCCTTGGCCTTGGCCTCGGCCGACCGTCGCAGCAGATGTTCGGGGACGTTTGCCATTGGCGCGTCTCCTTACAGGGGACCTGAGATGCCGCCGTCCTTGCGCACCCGCCAGAAGTGCACCGCCATGAAGATGACGATGAGGAATGGCAGGGCGAGGACGTGGAGTACGTAGAAGCGGAGCAGGGTCGGCGCACCCACCTGGAGCCCGCCGAGGAGCACGAACGACACCTGGTCGCCGAACACCGGGGTGTAGCCACCCATGTTCGAACCAACCGTCACCGCCCACAGTGCCAGTTGGTCCCAGGGGAGGAGGTATCCGGTGAACGAGAGCAGCAGGGTGAGCAGCAGGAGCACCACGCCAACGACCCAGTTGAACTCGCGCGGCGGCTTGTAGGCGCCGTGATAGAACACCCGGGTCATGTGCAGGAACACCGTGATCACCATCAGGTGGGCGCCCCAGCGGTGCAGGTTGCGGACGATCTGGCCGAAGGCGACGTCCGTGGACAGGGCTTGGATGTCGGGGTAGGCCTGGGTGGCCGAAGGCGTGTAATAGAACATCAGGAAGATGCCGGTGATCGTCAGCAGGATGAAGAGGAAGAAGGACAGCCCTCCCAGGCAAAGGGTGTAGGAGAGGCGGACCGCGTGCCGCTTCACCTTCACCGGGTGAAGGTGATAGAGCACGTTGTTCATGATCACGTACGACCGGTTGCGGGGGCTGTCGGCGTAGCCCTTGCGCATCGGCGAACCGGGGCGGAACATCGACTCCCATGCCTCGGAGGCGCGGATCTTGGTGCCGATCGCAGACACGCGTTCGCCCAGTCCCCTGCGTCCGTTGCCGTTTCCGTTGCTCGCCACTGTCCCTCCGTAAGTCTGCAGTCTCCGCCGTGCCCGGTCACCCGGTCAAATCACCATCGCACCCCGTAGGCGTAGCCGTTGCGGTCGTCGCGCTGACCGCTGTCCACCTCCCAGGGCGCACTGTCGCCGCGGGTCTCGGCCTGGGCGCTGAGCGACCCGTCGTACTTGCCGAGTGCGATGACCCCGGTGGGGCACCGGTCGACGCACAGCGCGCAGCGGGTGCACTCGTCCTCGTCGACTACGAAGAATCCCCGGTTGGTGTTGTCCTCACGGGGGTCGGCGACGTTGGTTGCCTCGGCGATGGCGTCGAGAGAGAGGTAGTGGATGCACTTCCACGGGCAGATGTCGACGCAGCCCTCGCAAAGGATGCACTCGCTCTGGTCGATGTGGAGGTACTGCTTGGGCTTGACCGCCGCCGCCAGGTACGAGCCGTCCACCATGGCCAGCTGATAATCCTCCCGAAAGGGCGGGGTCTCGAACCAAACCTCGGAGCGGGCCATCTACTTGCTCCCCTTCACGACGGGCCGGCCGAAAGGAGACGTGACGCTGACGGCCGCCTTGCGTGCTGTTCGCTTGTCGCGCTCCTGCCAGCGATAGGCGATCACCGCGATCGCGGCGAGCACCGTCGTGGAGTAGCCGGCGGAGATGATCTCCTTGAGGGTGCCGTAGGAAATGGCGAGGTCGTTGTTCAACACCAGCCACCTAGGGATCGTGATGAGGATCTTGCGTTCCGACCAGTCGAGGGTTCCTTGCGCCAGGTTGAGAAACTGGTTGGGGACGACCCCGAAGAGAATCAACATCTCCAGGGTGAAGAGGAATGCCCCGACGGTGGCCAGCGCCCAGGTGAGTTTCCGTCCGTAGATCCACCCGTAGACGATGGCGGCCATGCCGATCTGCGATCCGAGCACTGCGATGGCGCCGCCGGTGATCGGGAGCACCCAGCAGTTGTCGGCCGACTCGAAGAACACGCAACGCGGGATCCACGAGTAGATGGGACGGCCCACCGAGTCGAGCGCGGGTAGCGCCGTGAAGTGGGCGACGGCCACACCGACGGCGAGCAACAGGAACCCGATGACGACGCCGATGACGCCGACCTTCCTGCGCTTGTCCTCGGTCACTGGCAGCCGCTCCCTTGCGAGTGCGCCATCTTACGCCCTGACCGACACGCGACACCCGACACCCGATCCCCGATTCCCGATGCCCGACTTCCGATTCCCGATTCCCGATTCCCGATTCCAGACGCCCGACTCCCGCCCGCGACTCGGGTATCGGGCACCGGGTTTCGGGTATCGGGTTTCGGGTATCGGGTTCTGAACCTTCTAACCTCCTGGCGACTCGCACACGAAGGGGATTCGGGGAGTGGCTTCCCAAGCAGACAACCGAGGCGGGCGCCGCGGAATGCTGACCGCTCTCACGGTGCGCCTCTCCTTCTTGATCGCCGCCGGCTTCCTTGTCGCTGGTTTCGCGCTCACCGCGCTCGCCGCCGCTCTGCTGGCCTGGCCCGATCTCGTTGCAGGGAACGAGATGCTCGCCTACGGGAGGGTGTTCCCCGCCGGCGCCGGCGCCTTGTTGTTCGGGTGGCTTACGGTCGGGTTCTTCGGGTTCGCTTTCCACCGCGTCCCCCGTCTAGTCGGTGCGCCCCTGGCCTTTCCACTGGTCGCTCTCGGTGCGGTGCTGCTGACCGCGGGGGGTGCCGGAGCCGGAGTGGCGATGGTGCTGACGGGAGAGGGCACCGGGGGCCGGTGGATGGAGTTCCCGCTATTCGCCGACGGCGCCTTGATCGCCGGAGCGGCCGCGGCCGCGGGAGTGCTGATGCTCACGGCGCGCCGCGGTACTCGAGATCGGATTCCGCTACCCGCCTGGTACCTCATCGGAGGGACGGTCTGGCTTGTCCTGGGCCTCGCCGCCGGCGCCGTCCCCGGACTTCACGGGCTCGCCTCCGAGGTGCAGTCGGGGTTCACCGGGGCGGCACTGTTTGGCGCCTGGGGGGCGACCGCCGGCGTGGGCATCGCCTACGCCGTCACCTCCGATGCCCTGGGCGGTGAGGGATTCAACGAGTGGCTGGGGCGAATCGGGTTCTGGTCGATCGGACTCACCTGGTTGTGGACCGCGTCCCGTGCCCTGCAGTACGGGCCCACCCCCGATTGGATCGAGACGATCCCGGTGGTGTTCGGTGCCGGACTGGTGGTGGCGGTCCTTGCCGTGGTTGCCGACTTTGCAGGAGCGCTGCGGGGTCGGTGGTCGGAGGTGGGGCGGATTCCCGTAGTCAAGCCGGCTCTCGCCGGGCTCGGGTTCCTGCTCGCCGGGGTCGTGGCGGCCTCCGTAGCCACGCTGCGTTCCGTGTCCGCGGTGGTGCAGTTCACCTCGTGGGAGTCGGGCGTCGAGATCGCACTTCTCCTCGGCGGATTCACCCTCCTCGCCATGGCTGGCATCGCTTCGGCCCTCGGGGCCATCCGTGGCCGTGGCTGGGGCCGGTGGACGGTGGCCGCAGTGTCGTGGCCGATCGTCTTCGGGGTCGGGGCGGCCTTCGTGGTCCGCCTCATCGGTGGGGTGCAACAGGGACTGTCGTGGCTCGCCGGGGCGCAGACCGGCGAGTATCAGGTGTCGGGGGAGGAGTTCGGGCGCTCCGGCGAGCCGCAGCTCGCCCTCGCAGAGGCGGTGGCCTGCGCTCTTGCTGTCGCCGGAATCGGGATCCTGGTGTTTGCGGTGCGCACCCTGGTGGGGAGCATCGGGGCCTCCGCCGAGCGGGAAGCCCGGGCGTCGGGTCTCGCGGTCCAGCCGTTGGGCGGGCTGCTGCGCGGTGTGGTGGCGGGGTTCGCCCTCGCCGCGGTGGGCGCCTTCGCCTTTCCCGCCATAGATGCCTCGGCGGAGGCGTCGGTGCTCGCGGAGGTGAGCCGCAACCTCGACGGTGATCCAATCGCCGAATTGGGTCGGGAGCTCTATGTGGCGGAGGGGTGCTGGTATTGCCACACCCAGCAGGTGCGACCGGTGCGCACCGATCTCGGACTCGGGCCGGTGTCCCAGCCCGGGGATTACGCCCACGATCCCGTCGGACTCGCTGGTTCGCGTCGCATCGGTCCAGACCTCGCCCACGCCGCGTTGCGCGACGAGGCCGGCGATTCCGAGTGGATTCGGCTCTACCTTCTCGACCCGGCCGCCGTGCGCTCCTCGGCGGTGATGCCCAGCTACGACCATCTCACACGCGAAGAGCTGACCGCGCTGGCGACATATGTGAGCGGACTGGAGTGACCGTGGACGAGCTGATCGCAGCCGCCGCCAAGGCGACAGGCATGTCGGAGAACATGGTCAAGCGGTCAGCGACGGCGCGCGCCAAGGCACAGGGCACCACCGTCGAGGCCGTGCTCGCCGAGTGGGCCGGTGTGCCGGTGCCCGAGGAAGCCGCCGCCGCCGAACCCGCCGCAACCGCTCCGGCTGAGCCTGCGGTTGCGGCTGAGCCTGTGGTTGCGGCTGAGCCTGCGGTTGCGGCCGAGCCTGCGGTTGCGGCCGAGCCTGCGGTTGCGGCCGAGCCTGCGGTTGCGGCCGAGCCTGCTGCGGGACTCGACGTGGAGGAGTCGGGCGAGGAGATGGCGGCACCGCCCCCGGCGAAGGTTGTGGAACCAGCGGCGATCCGTGAGGTGGTACCTGCCGGTGCGATCCCGCGGTGGCTCGCCGCGCTGTTCGTGGCGGTACCGCTGTTCGCTCTCGCCTACCTCGGGTTCCTCCCCAATGGCCCCAACTGCGGCGACGCCGGCCGTCTTGCCGTCGATCCGGTGTCGGGGGAGATGATCAATTGTGACGGCACCGCCATCGGCGGCGAGGGCGAGATCGACTTCTTCGCACTCGGGCAGGAGATATATGGGCGCAACTCCTGCATCGTGTGCCACGGCGAGGGCGGCGCCGGCGCGGGCAACTTCCCCGCCTTCACCGGTGGTTCCCTTCTCACCACCTTCCCCGACGGGCAATGCTCGACCCAACTGGAGTGGATTCGACTCGGTACCGCCCAGTGGCCCGATCCAACCTATGGGGCCAACCAGAAGCCGGTGGGTGGTTCCGGTGCGGTGATGCCCTCGTTCGGTTCGCAATTGACCGACGACCAGATCAAGGCGGTGGCGCTATACGAGCGGGTCGCCTTCGGCGGTCAGGACCTCGAAGCGGCCAAGACGGATTGCCTGGGGACCGCCGCCGCAGAAACCGCGTCGGCCGAGGGCTGAGTAGAACCGCTCCCCCCTTGAGCCACTACCGCTCCCCCCTTGTGGGGGAGCCGACCGGACGAAGTCCGGGCGGTGGGGGGTACTTGCTGTCAGCTGTCAACCAGGGCTCAGGACTCAGCTTCCTCCGCTCCTCATCACCCGCCCGACGGCAGCGATCACCTCTTCGATGTCCCTGGCGTCGACGCCGAGGTGGGTGACCATACGGATCCGTGCTGACAGCGTGGAGGAGCGCACCCCTTCCGTGGCCAGCGAGGCAACGAAGGCCGACGCCTCCACCCCGCGCGGGGGACTGAAGAACACCATGTTGCTCTGTGGGGGAACGACGGTGAGCCCGAGGTCCGCCAGCCCTTTGCCCAGATAGGCAGCGTTGGCGTTGTCGTCGACGAGACGCTCGAGGTGGTGCTTGAGTCCCCAGAGACCTGCGGCGGCGAGGATCCCCGACTGCCGCATCGCCCCGCCGAGCAGGTACTTGAAGCGGTTGGCCCTGGCGATGAACTCCTCCGATCCTGCGATGGCGGCTCCGCCGGGTGCTCCCAGGCCCTTGGAGAAGTCGATCCAGATCGCGTCCACCGGGGCGGCCCAACGCTCGACGGCGACCCGGGTGGCCGCCACCGCGTTGAACAGCCGCGCCCCGTCGGTGAAGACCGCCGCCCCGCGGCGATGGGCCAGCTCGGCCACGAGCCGATATTGGTCGATCGGCCATACAGTGCCACCGGCAAAATTGTGGGTCTGCTCCAGCGCCACCAACGAGGTGTGCGACTGATAGAGGTTGCCGCTGTTCATCGCTGCCCCGAGTTGGTCCGCGGTGAAATGGCCGGTAATGGTGACGATGGGCTCGAAGAAGACGCCGAACAGCGCCGCGGCTCCTCCTCCCTCGGCGCGCATCACGTGGGCGCGGTGATCGCACACCATCGCATCTCCCGGACGGGTGAAGGCGGCGACCGCCACCTTGTTGCACATCGAACCGGTGGGGAGGAAGAGCGCCGCCTCCTTGCCCAGAAGCGCGGCCACCCGCTCCTCGAGTCGGCGGGTGGTGGGGTCCTCCCCGAGTTGCTCGTCGCCCACCTCTGCGGCTGCCATGGCAGCCCGCATCCCTTCGGTGGGCAGGGTGTGCGTGTCTGAGAAGAGGTCGATCATGTCCCGGCTCAGCACGGTACCGCGTGCGGAGCCCGGATTGTTGGCAGTTGAGGGCTGGCGCGCCGCCGCCCGGTATATCACGGGGTTTCTCTAGCCTGCTCCGCAATGAACCCCAGCGTCCTTGTCGTCGGCGGTGGTCCCGCCGGCTCCGCCGCCGCCCATTGGCTGGCCCGCGACGGGCATGCCGTGATGGTGGTGGAAAAGAAGGAGTATCCCCGGGAGAAGACCTGCGGCGACGGCCTGACCCCGCGGGCCATCCATCAACTGGATGAGATGGGTTTCGACTTCGGGGTGGAGGACTTCCATCGGGTGACCGGTCTGCGTTCCTACGCCGGAGAGCTGTGCCTGGAAATGGACTGGCCCGAGCACCCCATCTATCCCAACTGGGGTGGAGTCATCCGCCGCGCCGCCCTCGACGGCCAGGTGGCCCTGCTCGCCGAGAAGCAGGGTGTCATCGTCCGCCAGCACACCGAAGCCAAGCCGCTGCTGGAGGAGGGCCGCATCGCCGCGGTCGAACTCAACTCAGACGGTGAGATGGAGACGATCCACCCCAGGTTCGTGGTCGTCGCCGACGGCTCCCTGTCCCGCTTCGGGCGCGCCCTCGGCGCCACCCGGGACAAGCGTCGCCCCTTCGGCCTGGCGGCACGCGCCTACTTCAAGAGCCCGATGTCGACCGACGGCTTCATGGAGAGCCAGCTGAATCTGCACGACGCCTCCGGGCACACCGTCCCCGGATACGGATGGGTGTTTCCGATGGGCGACGGCACCGTCAACATTGGGGTCGGTGTGCTCTCCACCTTCCACCGCTGGAAGGAGCTCAACACCACCGACCTCATGGAGGCGATGGTGGTGTCCGCTCCCGCCCACTGGGAGGTGACCAAGGAGAGTCAACTCGACGAGTCCCGGGGCGGCAAGCTTCCTATGTCGTTTTCGGTCGGACCGTTGGTGGGGCGCAACTGGGTGCTGGTCGGCGACGCCGCCGGCGCCATCAATCCGTTCAACGGCGAGGGAATCGCCTACGCCTACGAGACCGGACGCATCGCCGCGAGGCATGTCGGCGCCGCGGTCGCTGCAGACGATGCCACCCTGTTGTGGGGTTACCAGGATGAGATCCGCGACACCTACGAGGACTACTACCGGGTGGCGCGCGCTTTGGTGCGCGCCATCGGCCGCCCCGGGGTGATGAAGGCGCTCACTCGCACCGGGATGCGCAATAAGACCCTGATGGAGTGGACCCTGCGCGTCATGTCCAATCTGTTGCGCGAGGACGAGCGCCACATCGCCGAGACGGTTTACGGAATGATCGAGACGATCGTGCGGGTCGGCCCAGAGCCGTAGGCGGTGAGGCCTGACGCGTCGGATCGCGGTTGGTCGGCGACCCAACGATTCGGTGCTGCGGTCGGACGTCCCGTCACGAACGCCGCTCCCGAACCGCGAGTATGCGGGCGCACTCCGTGTTCCTCTGCCTCCTCCCATGTGCATTCCCGCATATGACACCGGTCCATACCGCACGCGGAGAGTCGGTGGGCGTATGCTCGGAGAGGTCACGATCCATTCACCGGGAGGCCTCGTCATGCGGAACCGTCTCGCCTCGACTCTGGGCGTTGCATTGCTTCTCGCCTCCTGCGGTGGCGACTCCGGGTCGTCCCCAACGACGACGCTGGCGGCGGCCACCACCACTACCACCACGGTCTCCTCGACCGTGGCAGAGACGACCACTACCAGCGCTGGCGCCGCCGGTCTGCAGTGGTCCCGCGTGCCGGCCGATGCCGCGATCTTCGGAGGCACCGGTGAGGAGACCGTGGCGGGGGTGGTGGCCGGCGGTCCCGGTCTGGTGGCGGTCGGTTCCGACTACGTCGGTGGGAACGGGTCCGACGGCGGTGAGATATCAGATGGGGATGCCGCGGTATGGACCTCGACCGATGGCACGACCTGGGCCCGGGTCACGCACGACGAGGCGACCTTCGGTGGGGACGACTTCCAGGAGATGCAGAGTGTGGTGGTGTTCGGCTCGACCCTCATCGCAGTCGGAGTGGATGCTTCGGGTGGCGATGCCGACGCCGCGGTCTGGACCTCTTCCGACGGGTTGAACTGGAATCGGGTCGTCGCCGCCGAGGCGGTCCTCGGGGGCCCGGGATCGCAGGCGATGCTGCGCGTCGCTGTCGGCGGACCCGGGCTGGTAGCTGTGGGTTTCGAAGACGCCGCTGATGACTTCGACTGGGATGCGGCGGTGTGGACTTCACCCGACGGCATCACCTGGACCAGGGTTCCGCACGACGAGGCGGCCTTCGGCGGTGATCGCATTCAGGTCATGTGGGGGGTGACCGTGGCCGAGGTCGGTCTGGTGGCGGTGGGCACCGATCGCTCCGGTGGGGACGTCGACGCCGCGGTGTGGACCTCACCGGATGGGATCACCTGGACCCGTGTCCCCCACGACGAGGCACTCTTCGGCGGAGCCGCCAACCAGAACATGGTGGCGATCTCCGGGGACGCGTCCGGGGTGGTCGCGGTCGGTCTCGACGCCTCAGGTGGGGATCAGGATGCCGCGGTGTGGACCTCTCCCGACGGGCTGAACTGGATTCGGGTGGTCAACCCCGAGGCAGTGTTCGGGGGCACCGGCAACCAGAGGATGTCCGGCTTGAGCGCGGGTGGCCCGGGATGGGTTGCGGTCGGGTCCGACGACTCGGCGGGCGACATGGACGGTGCCGTGTGGACCTCGTCCGACGGGCTGACCTGGACTCGAGTGGTAGATGCCGACTCAGTGTTTGGAGGGCCCAGAGACCAGCAATTGATGCGGGTGGCGGCCGGCGGACCCGGGATCGTGGCAGTCGGAACCGACAATCCCGCCGGAGACGGGGATGTTGCGGTGTGGACGGCGACCGCAGGGTGAGTGGCGGTCTGCGGTGAGAAAGAGCCGAGTAGTGGGATGCCCTTGTCCCAAGCGCTACCCGGCGTCGATCACGCAGAACCGGTTTCCCTCCGGGTCGGCCATGATCACGTAGTCGGCGTCGGCGGGGCGCTTGTCCCAGTGCACTTCGATGGCACCGAGGGTCTTGAGGCGCGCCACCTCGGCCTGCTGGTCCTCGGCATAGAGGTCGAGGTGGATGCGGGGCGGGATCTGCACCTCGGAGCGCATCCCGTCGAGCGACACATTGGGCCCGACTCCATCCCGAGGGCGGAGCAGTGCGAAGGTGTCGTCGTCGCCCTCACGGGCTACGTAGTCGAGGGCGGCGGTCCAAAAGGCGGTCTGGCGGGGCAGATCGTCGACCCGGATCACGATGGAACCGACGCGCAGCATCGCTGAACGCTACCTTGCCGCCCATGTTCCGCGTGGAGGCGATCACCCCAACCAATGTCGGCGCACTCGGGAAACTGTTTGCCGGCGACGAGGGCGCTGACCGCTGCTGGTGCATGTGGTTTCTCCGCCCCGTGAAGGAGTTCCACGAGGCGGAAAGGGAGGGCAACCGCAGTGAGTTTCTTCGCCGCGCCGCCGAGTCTCCGGCGCCGATGGGGCTGCTCGCATTCGAAGGCGACGAACCGGTGGGGTGGTGCGCCGCCGGACCACGCCACCGCTATGCCCGGATGCTCAAGTCGCCCACGCTGAGGGTACGGGATCCCGCCGAGGACGCCACGGCGTGGTTGGTGCCTTGCTTCTTCGTCCGCTCCGATCGCCGCGGCGCTGGCGTGGCGACGGCTCTGTTGGAGGCGGCGGTGGATCTTGCCGCGGCTCACGGTGCCACGGCGATCGAGGGCTTCCCGTTGGCGGGAGACAAGCGGCGTTCCGGTGGTCCCGACTTCATGACCGGGGTCGAGGGCTTGTTCCCTCGATGCGGGTTCCAACCGGTGCATCGACCCTCGGACAACCGGGTGATCATGCGGCGTGACCTGGTGGGTCACGTGGCGCCGCAGTATGCAGTGGCGTGGAAGGAAT
>CAYTTU010000183.1:0-13832 GCA_964440905.1 uncultured Acidimicrobiia bacterium
CCTGGTGTTCGGGACGATCGTGCTGCGGTGGTCGATCGACCAGGACATCGGGCGGTGGGACGACAACGTCCGGGTGATCGCATTTCTCTCCGACGACCTCGGCATCGAGGACATCGACGCCATTCAGGCCCAGGTGCAGCAATGGGAGGAGGTGAAGGCGGTCGTCTACTTCTCGAAGGCCGAGGCCCTCATCGAGTTCCGCGAGCTGTTCGCCGACCAGCCGTCGCTGATCCAGGTGGTGGAGGAGGACCCGTCGGTGCTGCCGGCTTCGCTGCGCATCGCCCCGGTCGAGGCGGCCGACTACTCGACGATCACCGAGCGGCTGGTGGTCATCCCCGGAGTCCGCGAGGTGTCCGCCGCCGATGAGGCGATCGATGCACTCGTGGCCCGCTCCGATCGGCTGCGCACCTTCTCCTTCTGGATCGTGGTTGTTCTGGGCGCCGCCGCGGTGGTGCTGATCGCCAACACCATCCGGATCGCCATTTTTGCCCGGCGCGACGAGATCTCGATCATGAAGCTGGTCGGGGCGGGCAACTGGTTTGTGCGGATCCCCTTCTTTCTCGAGGGCATCATCGAGGGTCTGCTCGGGGCGGCGCTTGCCGTTGCTCTGATCTGGGGGGTGCGGGGTTCCATCGCCGAGCTGTTCTCGACGGCGACCGACCCCGGAGTGCTCACGGTCCCGGTCGACTTCATGATTCGCCAGGCGCTGTTGGTGCTCGGCTTTGGTGCCGGCACCGGCCTGCTGGGGAGCGCTTTCGGCATGTGGGGCTTCCTCCGGGATTGACGGTCCCATGGCCCGCAAGCCGGTGGCGGCGCCCGAGAAGTCTTCGACCAAGGCCATCGCCACCAACCGCCGCGCTCGTTTCGACTACGAGATCCTGGAGACGTTCGAGGCGGGCATCGCTCTGGTCGGCTCCGAGGTGAAGAGCCTGCGCGCCGGGAAGGCGGACCTCAAGGACTCCTACGCCGCAGTGGAGCGGGGCGAGATGTGGCTCCACGGGGTGCGCATCTCCCCATACGAGTTCGCCCGTGAGGGGGGGCACGATCCGGAGCGATCCCGCAAGCTTCTGCTCCACAAGGGCGAGATCCTCCGCATCGCCGCCAAGGTGGCCGAGAAGGGTCTGACAGTCGTGCCGGTGCGGATGTACTTCAAGGAGGGCAAGGCCAAGGTGGAACTCGGCGTGGCCCGCGGCAAAGCGCAGCACGACAAACGGGAGACGATCAAGCAGCGGCAAGCGGATCGGGAGATGCAGAGAGTTGTTCGGCATCGGGATCGCGAGTGAGTTGGGAGTTGAGAGTTCAGAGTTCAGAGTCCTGAATCCGGACTCCAAACTCCAAACTCCGAACTCCAAACTTTGACCACCAACACATGACTGAATCCATCCACGCCACCACCACTCGCGAGGTTGCCGACCTCGCGTCCCGGGTCGCGTCTTCTCCCTCCGTCGCGCTCGACACCGAGTTCCTCTGGGAGAAGACCTACCGGCCCCAGTTGTGTCTGGTGCAGGTGGCGATCGCAGATGTCGAGGCCACCATCGATCCGCTCGGTGGGGCCGACCTTGCACCGCTGTGGGAGGCACTGGTGGGCGGCCCGCTGGTGGTCGTCCACGCCGGCGCCCACGATCTCGACATCCTCCACCGCGCCTCCGGGTCGCTTCCTGTCCGGGTCGCCGACTCTCAGGTCGCCGGCGCCTTTCTCGGGTACGGCGAGGCGATCGGCTACGGCAACCTGGTCTCGGCAGTGTTGCGCCGCCAGGTGCGCGGCGGCGAGGGGTATACCGATTGGTCCCGGCGGCCACTCAGCGCGCAGCAGCAGGAGTACGCCCTGGAGGATGTCAGGCACCTGCTCGGTTTGTGGGATGCCCTCGCCGCCGACCTCGATCGACGGGGGCGAACCGCGTGGGCAGCCGAGGAGACGGCGCGCCGTTTCGTCTCCATCGGGGACGACCCAGAGCCCTCTGAGGCGTGGCGTCGGGTCACCGACGCTCGCAAACTCAAGGGCCGATCGCTGGCGGTGTTGCGCGAGGTGACCGCATGGCGAGAGCGCGAGGCGATGCACAAGGACCTGGCCCGCCAACGCCTGGTGCCCGACCGGGTGTTGATCGAAGTGGCGCGGCGCGGACCCACCGAGCCGGGTCAGATCGGAGAGTTGCGGGGTCTCCATCCCGGGCAGGTGAAGGTGCTGGCCGGCCCGTTGATAGATGCGGTGCGCCGCGCCGGCACCATCCCCGAGGCGGATTGGCCGCGCTGGGATCCACCCCGACCCCATGCCGGCGATCCCCGGGTCGACGCCATCGCCTCTCTGCTCCACGCCGTGGTGCGCTCCCGAGCCCGGGAGATGGATCTCGCCTCCGGCCTGCTCGGGTCGCGTTCCGATCTGGAGGAGTCGGTCCGCCTGCTGCTTGCCGGCGGCCTGGACGACGCCGACGTGCCGCTGCTGCGCGGCTGGCGCCGCACTGCGGTTGGAGAAGAGGTGCTGCGGGTGCTGGGCGGCGAGGTGGCGGTGCGAGTGGGACAGGGACCCAATGGAGTGCAACTCGAGGTGGGATGAGCTGTGAGCTGTGAGCTGTGAGCTGTGAGCTGTGAGCCGTGAGCCGTGAGCCATGAGCCATGAGCCATGAGCGGTCAGTCTGGTGTCTGCATCGGGGATCGGGCGTCGGGCGTCGGGTATCTGGTATCGGGTGTCGGGCGTCGGGCATCGGGCGTCGGGTGTCGGGCGTCGGGGTTCGGGCGTCGGGCGTCGGGAAGCCGCGTCGCCACCACCGTGTTGTAACCTGTCGACGCGCCAAGTACCGCGCATCCCAACGGGGGTGAAACGGTTTCGACTTTGAGGTCGAGGCGCCGGAAGCGAGCCGAGGTCTCCGGAGTCCTCGTAAAAGAGCCGGAAAACAAAAACAAGTGCCGAAGACAACTTCGCACTGGCTGCCTAACTAACGCAGTCCGTCCGCCCGGTGGGCTCCCCCCTCGCCGGTGTCGGGCGCCGCAATGGGGGATGCTCCCGCCGGGGTTCCGGGACTGGCGGGTCAAGATCAACTCCGGATAGGGCGAGAGACCACCCGCCGGCAGGGCCTCTCGTTTCGAAAACCAACTGCCGGATGCGCTCGGAGATGCCGGCACCAAAGCTTCAGAGGACCGGGGTTCGACTCCCCGCACCTCCACCTATCCTTCTTCATTGCAGGATGCGCTCCGCCTCGAGCAGCATCCGGGTCACATGGAGCCCACCCATCCAGCGCGAGCCACCAGGGTGGGCGAGCATCGGCTGTCCGTGCTCGTCGGCGACCGTGGTCCACAGACCGGTGCGTCGATCGACCAGGTGGGTGAAGGCCCAGCGGGTCACCGACTCGAAGCGCCGGAAGTACTCCGAGTCGCCGGTCAGCTGCCACAGGCGCAGGAACATGATCATCGCTTCCGCCGGCACCCACCACACCACCCGCCTGTCGGTCGCCGGACCGTCCAGGTGGCCGAAGAGGAGACCTGCACCCTCCTCGGTCATGCCATCGCGAACGAACGCCGCCGCGGCGTGCTCCGCCCAGGGGCGTAGCTCGGCCGGATCTCGGCCCAGGGACTCGGCGGTCGCCAGCGCGTACCAGGTCAGTTCCACGTTGTGTCCGTAGAGGGTGGGTGCCGGGCGTGCCGGCTCGTGGGGGAGTGGCCGCCAGTCGCGGCCGAGGCGAAAGTGAGCGTGGCCGGTGGTCGGGTGGACGAAGCGTGTGGTGGCGAGGTGGTAGAGCGCCTCGAGTCGTTCCCGAACCCGCGGTTGGGGATCCGTGCGCCACAGGCAGGCCAGGGCGAGCATGGCATGGAACTGGTTGCCCACATCGCGATCGGTGTTCACCGGATCCTCGTCCGGCCGGGTGTGATCGTTCCGATAGCCGCCATTGGCGGTGTCCCAGCCCGTGGTGTCGAGAAGGTCGAACGTCCGACGCGCCAGCCCAAGGGCGTGTTCATCTCCGAGCATCCGGTGGATCTCGGCCAGGATGTAGGGGACGTAGACCTGTACCGTCATCTGCTTCTGGCGATCTCTGCGGAAGCCCTCGGCGCTCACCTCGTGCAGCCAACCCGGCTCATCGGGGTCCCAGAACCGACGCTCCAGAAAACCCAGACCGTCCTCGATGGTGCGGCGCAGCCGACCGTCGGCGTCGTGGCCTCGTTCGATGGCGACCGCATGCACGTAGAGGATCCGCAGATGGGCGACCAGCGGTTTGAAATCCTGCCCGACGGGGTGTCCGGCCGAGTCGAGGATGTTGAAGAAGCCGCCGTAGCGGTCGTCGTGGAGCTCCGCTGCGGTCCAGGTGGGCAGGACCGCGCGGTCGAGATGGTCGACCAGGGCCTGGCGCAGGGTCGATCGATCGGCGCCTGAGGTGAGCGCGGCACGCCAACGGGCGGAACCCGCGTCAGACCGAGTCCAGGGCAGTCCGGGCATCCCAAGAAGCTAACGCCGGGACTTGCGCCCCGCATCCGAGTCTGAGCTGTCAGCTGACAGCTGTGAGCCCTGGCGCCGTGACGCCCTCCCTCTACCCTCCCCAGGGTGCCCCCCCGCAGCCGCGCCGATCGGGTCGCCCGCTCCCACACCCTGGCAAGCGCCGCCTTCCGCCTCGGGGCGGTGTTCCTGCTCTGGGCGGTGGTCTGGGCCACGGTCATCGCCACCGGCGACGACCCGATCTGGTGGGGACCACTACACGTCTTTCTGACGGGAACGGTGCTGTTGGCCATTTCGGGTGCGACGCAGTTGTTCTCCACCACCTGGTCGGCGTCGTCTCCTCCGGATCCAAGGGTCGGTGCCGCCCAACGCTGGACGCTGGCGGTGGGCGCATTCGGCGTCGTCATCGGATACTCCCGCCGCCTCGACTGGCTTCTGGTGGCGGGGGCGATCCTGGTCGCCCTCGGATTGGTACTTCTCGGTGGGATGCTGGTCGGAGTGGTACGGCGATCGCTGCTGCGCCGCTTCGATTGGGCGACGCGGTTCTATCTGCTGGCTCTCGGTTGCGGGCTGGTCGGGGTGACCCTGGGCGCTGTGGTCGGAGCAGGTGTTGCCGGAACCTCGCATCTGAACCTGCGCACCGCCCACATGCACTTAAACCTCGTCGGACTGGTGGGCTTCACCATCGTCGGCACCATCCCCACGCTCCTCCCGACGACCGTGCACCATCGCATGGTCTCGGGGAAGGAGCTACGGCTGTCCTTCCTGGCGTCTGTCGTTGCGGCGATCGCCATGGCCTCCGGCGCGATCTTGGGTCCGGTGCCCGTCGGGTTCGGCGCCGCGGTTGCCGCGCTGGCGGGAATCGCGATCCTCGGGGGAGTGGTGACTCGTCTCGGAGTGGCCCGGGTGTTTGGCTCCGGCTTTCCGGCATCGATGATCGTCACCGGCGCCATCTGGCTGGTGGGGTGGGCGGCCCATCAGGCCTACGTGCTCGTCGCCTTGGGACATCGGGTCTTCGCCGCTGCCACCGCGATCGGCGCCTGCGGTGTGGCGCTGGTCATGTTCGGGTCTCTCGCCTACCTGGTGCCGGTGCTTGCCGGTCCCGGGGAGCGGCTCGGCGCCAACTTCGCCCGGATGCAGGGATGGGGTCTGGTGCGGGTGCTACTCGCCAACGCAGTCCCTATCGCCGTCGTCCTCGGACTGCCCGCCCCGGTGGTGGTCACACTGGGCGCGGCTTTCGTGGCCGACTTCGCGCTTCGGGTGCTCCGCGTGTTGTGGCGCCGTCCGGCGCCGGCACCGAGTCGCGACCTGACATGAAAGTGACGACCACACCGCGCGGGGCTGTCAGCTGTTAGGTCTCAGCTGTGAGTCAGCTCCAGTACTTGTGCTTGGTCCCCGAACGAGAGCGGGTCCTGACACCACCGCGGCTGCGGGGTCGCTCCTCGCCGCCGCCCTTGAAGGGGGCGATCGATCCCACCTTGTGCCCGCCGCGGCTCAATCCGGAGGCGTCGGGCTCGTCGAGCGGGGCGCTCATCCCGATCGAGCGCTGCAGGCCGCGAATGGCGCTGCGCTGGTCATCGGTGACCATCGAGAGCACCACACCCGGTGCCCCGGCCCGGGCGGTGCGCCCGGAGCGGTGCAGGTAGGCCTTGGCGTCGGCAGCGGGGTCGAAGTGGATGACACACGCCACACCATCGACGTGGATGCCGCGGGCGGCGACGTCGGTGGCGATCAGAGCCTGCACCCGGCCGGCGGTGAAGGCGGCGAGGGCCCGGGTGCGCTGCGGCTGGCTGCGCCCGCCGTGGATGGCTTCGGCGCGCACCCCGAGCTGCACCAGCCGCTTGGTCACCTTCTCGGTGGCGTGGCGGGTGCGGCAGAACACGATGGCGGGGGAGGAGGCGGCGATCACCTTGGCGAGGTGGTCGATGCGCTCCATCTGACCCACCCTCCAAAAGAAGTGGCGGGCGTTGCCGTGATCGTCGGACTTTTCACCAACCTCGTGGCGGACCGGGTCGCGCTGGTAGCGGCGGGTCAGTTCGGCCACTGCTCCGTCCAGGGTCGCCGAGAAGAGCCAGGTGCGACGGTCGGCACGGGTCATGTCGAGGATGCGCTTGACGTCGGGGAGGAACCCCATGTCGCCCATACGGTCGGCCTCGTCGACGACGGCGATGGCGACGTCGCGGAGGTCGACGTGGCGCTGCTCGATCAGGTCGAGGAGCCTGCCCGGGCAGGCGACCAGCACGTCGACCCCGCGGCGCAGCGCCTGGATCTGCGGTCCGTAGCCGACACCGCCGTAGACGGTGCCGACGGTGCGGCTGCGGTCCTTGCCCAGCGGCGCCAGCTCACGCTGGATCTGGTCGGCCAGTTCCCGGGTGGGGGCCAGCACCAGGGCCTTGGGGCTCTTGGGGCGCGCCTTTTCCACCTGGAGCATCATCGGGATGCCGAAGGCGAAGGTTTTTCCGGACCCGGTAGGGGCCCGGCCGCTGATGTCGCGTCCCGCCAGGGCGTCGGGTATCACCGCCGCTTGGATCGGCAGAGGCTCGGTGATGCCCTTGCGGGCAAGTAGGGCGACTATGTCGGCGGGCACGCCGAGGTCGGCAAAGGTAGCGGTCATGATTGGTCCCCTCTCGGGATCTGTTGAACGGTCCCGGATTCCCGGGAGAGGGGCATGACGAGGCGATCAGGCCACTGCGATGTGTCCGCCGCCGTGATTTCCATCGGAGGGGTCGCATGGCGACCGGCCTCATACCGATGTGGCGGTAAGAAAAAGAATAGCAGGTTGGGGGAGGGAATCTGTCGCGGGCCTAGTTCAGAGTTTGGAGTTGAGAGTTCAGAGTTCAAACTCCGAACTCCAAACTCCGAACTCCAAACTCTTACTTGAGTAGCAACTTGTCCAGCCGCTTGGCGGTGACGATCACGCCGATGGTTCCCATGCCCACCAGGAAGCCGACATGGCCGGCCATGCTCCAGTCGAACACCCCCAGAGTGAGCGCCCGGATCAACTCCACGCCGTGATACAGCGGCGAGATCCGGGTGATCGTCTGGAACACCTCGGGGTACACGTCGAGGGGATAGAAGGTCCCGGAGAAGAGGAACAGGGGCAGGGTCACCATGTTCACCAGGTCGAAGTCCTGCCACGACTTCATGAACGTCGTCGCGGTCATTCCCACTGCGGCGAAGGCGAAGCCGATCAGTACCGCGGCAGGGATCGCCATGACCCCCCACGCCGAGTCCACGTAACCGAAGGCGGTGATCACGATGAGGAAGGCTGTGGCGTAGAGCAACCCGCGTCCCAGTGACCATGCAATCTCGCCGACGGCGATGTGCCGTGGCTGCATCGGGGTGGAGAGAATGGCGTCGTAGACCTTCCCATAGCGCAGCTTGAAGAAGATGTTGAAGGTGGACTCGTAGATGGCGCCGTTCATCGCCGAGGCGCCGAGTAACGCTGGGGCGACGAAGGCCGCGTATTCAACGACCTTGCCGGAGGGGAGGGTGATGTCCCCGACGAGTGCACCAACTCCCACCCCGATGGAGAACAGATAGAAAACCGGCTCGAAGAAGCCCGATACCACCAGCGTCCAGATGCGGCGGTACACCAGGGCGCTGCGCTCCAGCATCCGGAATGCCGAGCCGGGCACGAACGGCGGAACCACGCGCGAGGTGAGAGTGGCCGAGGTCACTTCACCAACCTCTTTCGCATGGACCGCACCGCTAGCACCCAGCCGACCGCGGTCATCGCCACCAAGTAGGCGATGCTGAACCAGGGGTTGACGTGCGACGGCAGATCCAGCGCAATCCGCCGGCACAACTCGACCCCGTGGAACAACGGGGTCGCATAGGCCACCGGTTGCATCCACCCGGGGAGCTGGGAGATGGGGAAGAAGGTGCCGGAGAAGAGGAACAGGGGCGTGATGGCCCAGCGGAAGAGACTCGCCAGACCCTGTTCGCTCTTGAGCCGGGCGGTGTAGGCAGTGACCACGGTCGACACCGCCACCCCGAGGAGCAGTGCCGGAGGCACCGCCAGCAGCCCCTGGACGACCGTGGTCGCCCCAAATGCAGTCATCACCCCCGCATAGACCAGGCTGACGAACGTGAGACGAATCGCCACCCAACCGAAGTGCCCCGCCACGAGGTCCTCCACCCGGATCGGGGTGGCAAGGGTGGCTTCGTAGTTTCTTCGCCACTTGATGCCGGCCATCACCGGGAACGAGGAGTCGCCGGCGGCGGTAGTCATCGCAGTGGAGGCGAGCAGCCCAGGGGCGAGGAAGGCGAGATAGTCGACTCCGAGGTCGGCGCCCCCGGCGTCGACCAGCTTGCCCAGGCCGACCCCCATCGCCAGGAGGAACAGGACCGGGCTGAGGAACGTGCTGAGGACACTGCCCCGCCAGGTCCGCCGGTACACCCGGGCGGCGGCCTCGACGATGCGTCCGGTGGGGGCGAAGGCCGTGGTCACTCGACCAGGCTCCGTCCCGTGAGGTGGAGAAACACGTCCTCCAGGGTGCCCCTCCGGCTGACGGTCGACTCGGGGACGATGCCAGCGGCGTGGACCTCATCGAACAACCGGTCTGCATCGTCGGTGTACAGCAACACCCGGTCGGGCAGGACCTCGGTGCGCACTGCCATGCCGTTGAGCTTGTCGGCGTGCTCGGTCTGGGTGCCCACCGGGAAGCGCAACTCGAGCACCTCCTTGGTGGAGTGTTGCTCGATGAGGCCCCGCGGTGAACCTTCAGCCACGATCTTGCCCTTGTCCATGATCACGAGGCGGTCGCACAGCTGCTCCGCTTCGTCCATGTAATGCGTGGTGATGATCAAGGTGACCCCGTCGCGTTTGAGGCGGTAAAGGCGATCCCATAGCAAGTGGCGCGCCTGGGGATCGAGCCCGGTGGTCGGCTCGTCGAGGATCATCATCTCCGGGGTGTTGATCAGGCCGCGGGCGATGGTGAGGCGGCGCTTCATCCCTCCGGACAGCGGCTCTACCCGGCTCTTGCGGCGTTCCTCGAGCTGGGCGAACTTCAGCAGTTCGTCGATGCGCGGGTCGATGACCTTCTTGGGGAGGCCAAAGTAGCGACCGTAGATGAGCAGGTTCTCGTAGACCGTGAGCTCCTCATCGAGGTTGTTGTCTTGAGGGACCACGCCGAGCCGGGCGCGGATTCGGGGACCGTCGGTGGCGGGGTCCATTCCCAACACCTGCAGCGACCCCGCGGATATCGGCGACACCGCACCGATCATCTTCATGGTCGATGACTTGCCGGCGCCGTTGGGACCGAGAAAGCCGAAGACCTCGCCGCGGCGCACCTCGAAGTCGATCCCATCGACCGCGACCAGTTCCCCAAAGCTCTTCTTCAGGTCGCGGGCGATCACCAGGGCATCGGACATGAGGAGGCAACGGTAGCGTCACCGCGCGGGAGCGGGCTGGCGGCTCTAGCCTTCGCCAGACCGCCAGGAGGCGCCGATCGCAGACTCGACCATCACACCCCAGGCCGCCCATCGCACCCTGTCACCGGGCCTGACCGGCACGCTACGGGGATTTTTCTACGCCACGGCGGCGGCTGCCCTTGCGGCGGCGCTGGCGGTGTGGAACGAGGCTCGCCGGTTCGATGCGGTTGCTGCCGGGAACCCGGGGTTGGGTCGGCTGGCGGACGCCGAGGAGGTCAGCGAGGGTGTGGTCGGTGTGTTCTCGCTGTGCGCCCTGGTGGTGGCGGTGCTCACCATCATCTGGTGGTACCAGGCGTATCAGGCGGTGGAGCGCACCGGGTTGCCGCGTCGCAGGTGGAGTTCGGGGTGGGCGGTGGGCGGCTGGTTCATACCATTCGCCAACCTGATCATCCCCAAACTCGTGCTCAACGAGATCGATCGCATCTCGGGCGCAGCCGCCGACGGTATGGAAGGTTGGAGCGACCGCCGCGTCGCTCCCGCGGTCAACTGGTGGTGGGGATGCTTTGTCTCCGGGTCCCTACTGCTCGGGGCGGGCACCGGCATCGCCGCCGAGCAGGTGGAGCGCGGGCTGCCAGATCCCGATCTCTACTCGACGGGGCTCTCGGCCACCGCCGTCGGCTTTGCGATTTCGGTGGCTGCGGCGCTCCTCGGCGCCGCGGCGCTGCGAGTGATCGGGGACCGCCTCCACAGGTGATCGGGAGCCCGGCACCCCGGTCGTATCATGCCCCGCAGGAGGTGGTTGGTGAACAACCGGATGACGACGGTGTTGTGGTTCCTGCTCGGAGTGTCGCTCACGCTGGCGGCGGTGCTCGGGTTCATGGTGCTCACCGACGACGATGACGGCGGCAACGCCGGTTCCACCGCAGCCACCACAACGACCCTGGCGGCGACCACCACGACACCGGCCGCCACCACGACCACGGCGGCTGGGGATACCACGACCACGACTGCGATTGCCACCAGCACGGCACCGGCCTGTGCCGGTCTGCCCTCGGCCACCACACCCGCCATCCCCGCGCCCGGTGTGACCATCGCCGCCGGCGACTTCGACCACGATGGGGCGATGGACCGCTTGATCGGATACGAGTCTGGCGGGACCTTCTGGATACAGATGGAGCTCGCCTACGGGTACGCCACCGAGATCGAGGCGATGGATGCTGCCGAGGCGCTATCTGCCCAGCCCTTTGCCGAGGGAGACGCCTGGCTGGGGTTGGCTCGGGTCGGTTCCGGGGCCTCGACCGACATCTTGCAGTGGTTCATGCTGGACGGATGTGACATCGCCAAGGTGACGGTGGATGGGGGATTCGAGGCATCGTTCATCCGCGGAGGAGGGGTGATGCACGGCGACGGGCTCACCTGCACCGCCACCGGGTTCACCTCTACCTCGGTGCAGACCTCCGATGGGACCAGCTGGGAGTACTTCACGGTGAACTACGTGTGGGATCCGGTGGCGCGCACCTTCCTCAGCGGCGGTGCCGCCTCCTCGACGCTCACCAGTCCGGGCGACGACGACGTGATCTTCGGGGCGTACGCCCTGCTGTGCCCCTTTGCCCCGTGAGCGGGTCGCCCCGACCCGGGAGGCGCGATGACTGAAGACATCTACGCGTTGAGCAGCCGGCTGGTGGATGAGACCGTCGCTGCCATCCCGACTCTGGCCACCTATCTGGGAATCCCAGGTCACGACCACCGGTGGGACGATTTCAGCCTTGCCGGTCAGGAGGCGGTGGCCGACCTGTTGCGCGATCAGCTGCGTCGGGTGAAGACCGTGGGTGAGCCGGCCGACGATTGGGAGCGGCTCGCCCGGGATGTCGCCATCCACGAACTGGAGCGGGGTCTGACCGACTTCGAAACCGGCGAGCACCTTCTCGACCTCAACAGCCTCTCCTCATCGCTCCAGGGGCTGCGCGACGCCTTTGATCAGATGGACCAGTCCACCTCCAATGGCTGGTCGGACATCGCCGCCCGGCTCCACGGTCTCCCTGCGGCGGCGGCGGCATACGTCTCGCGTCTCGAGGAGGCGAGTCGGCGCGGATTCGTGGTGCCTCGCCGTCAGGTGGTGGAGGCCATTCGCCAAGCGCGCAACCACGCCGGCGATCGGTCCCACTTCCTCACCTTCCCCAGGCTGGTGGAGTCGTCCGGCGTCGGGGATGACGCGCTGCGGGAGTCGGTGGAGACCGGAGTGGAGCGCGCCCGGGCGGGATTCGGCGCCATCGCCGATTTCCTCGAGTCGGACTATCTCGCTGCCGCCGGGGAGCGCGACGCGGTGGGGGAGGAGCGCTACGTGCGCCGCGCCCGGCACTTCCTCGGTGGCGATCTCGACCCGCGCGCCACCTACGACTGGGGCTGGGAGGAAGTGATCCGGCTGCGGCGCAGGATGGAGCAGACCGCCGAAGAGATCCACTCGGGAAGTGGCATCGCCGCCACCCTGCAACTGCTTCTCACCGATCCGGAGCGCGCTGCTCACAGCCAGGAGGAATTTCGCGAGCTGATGCTCGCCCGCCTGGTGACCGCCCTCGAGAACCTGGAGGGGACCCATTTCGACGTGCCCGAGCAGATTCGACGAATCGACGTGCGCATGACCCCGCCGGGCGGTTCGCTCGGGGCGTATTACAACGGGCCGTCGGAGGACTTCACCCGTCCCGGGACGGTGTGGTGGTCGAAGGGCGACGCCCAGTCGATCCCACTCTATGACGAGGTGACCACCGCGTACCACGAGGGCTTTCCCGGACACCACCTGCAGTACGGGCTTCAGATCACGGCGGGCGATCGCATCTCGAGGTATCAAAAGCAGATCGTGTGGTACTCCGGATCGGGGGAGGGCTGGGCCCTTTACGCCGAGGACCTCATGGAGGAGCTGGGGTATCTGGAGAAGCCCGACTATGTGATGGGGAAACTTGCCTCGGAGATGATGCGGGCCTGCCGGGTGGTCATCGACATCGGAAGCCACCTGGAGCTGCCGATACCGACCAGTCAGCCGTTCCACCCCGGTGAGGCGTGGTCCTACGAGGCGGGTGTGGAGATGCTCGAGGGGTACGCCGGACAGAGCCACGACATCTCCATTTCGGAGATGAATCGCTACCTGGGATGGCCGGCTCAGGCGATCTCGTACAAGGTGGGCCAGCAGGCGATTCGCGACCTGCGCACCGAGGCAGAACGCTCTGCCGGTGCCGGTTTCGACCTAAAGGCCTTTCACGCCCGGCTGCTCGAGGTCGGTGCGGTCGGCCTCGACCTGTTGCGGGATCACGTCCGTCGCGGCTGAGGTCTCGATGGGGTGGAGGGTGAGGTCGAGCGCCACCCAGAGCAGCTTCGACCACGGATAGAACCCGATCGGGAACAACAGTGTCACCAGCACTCCGGCCACTGTCAGCCACCCCCATGGCACGTCGGGCCAGGTGAGCACCGTTCCCGCGACCAGCAGCACTCCGAACACTCCAATGGTGGCGACGGTGTTGACCGCCACCGCCCCGATCCAGTAGCCCTCGTGGCGCTCGAAGTGGTGGCCGCACGATGGGCAGGTGTGGCGGATCTCGAGACCGCGCACCACCCCCCGCCCCCCGCAGTTAGGGCACCGGAGTAGGAGGGCGCGGGCGGTTCGCTTGAGCATTGGCCCATTGTCGTCGCAAGTCCGATGCCCGATACCCGATACCCGATGCCCGATACCCGATTGCGAAACTGCCCGCGACCCTAACCCCTAATCCCTAACCCCTGACCCCTGACCCCTTGGGATCCGGCGGGATTCGGGAGTCGGGCGTCGGGAGTCGGGCGTCGGGCGTCGGGCGTCGGGCGTCGGGAGTCGGGCGTCGGGATTCGGGAGTCGGGCATCGGGCATCGGGCATCGGATTCTTCAGGCTTTCCTAAGCCCCTGCTCAGGCGCCCCCAAACCCGGTTCGGGCATCTTTAAGGCACACCGATACAAGGAGTCTCGATGAAGAGGTTGTTCACCGGAGTGGCCGGGGTGCTGTTGGTGGCGTTCGCC
>CAYTTU010000184.1:0-6281 GCA_964440905.1 uncultured Acidimicrobiia bacterium
ACGGCGCCGGGGGGATCGTGTTCCCCATCCTCGGAGGCAGGTTGGGGGACATGGGGAACTTCCCGCTGGCCTTCGTGATCTGCGCGGTCGCCTGTCTCGTGGGAGCGGTCGCCACCGCTCTGGTGTACCCGGCGCGGAAGAGCGAAGCCGCACGCCCATTCACCGCGCGCAGCTTCGTGGAGAATGCGCACTGGGCATCAGGCGTTAGGCACTAGGCACTAGGCAACTGCGAGTTGCCAGTTACCAGTTTGGAGTTTGGAGTCTGGGGACTGGTGACTGGCTTCAATTTGTGACCTCCGGCCGGTCGTTGATGGCTGGTGGCTGGGAGTCGTGAAGGGTCGCCAGCGATAACCTCGACTTGTGACCGCATCGGGTCTGCAGCTCTTTGCCCGCTACGCCTATCCCCCCAACCAGCGGGGGTACTGCGGGCCGGACCAGGCTGGGACCTTGCTCGAGTACGCCGCCACCGGGGTGACCGATCCCGGCCTTGCGGAGATGGCACGGGCGTTTCATGGGCCGTTGCCCTACCTCACGGTGATGTCACAGGTCACCGGGATCGCCGATCCCTTCGACCGGCGTCTGGTGGAGGCCTACTGGGTGGGCAATTCAATCCTCGACCGGGTCGACGTCGCCGCCTTCGCCCGGGTGCTCGATGACGGTTTCCGTCATCGCATGGGCGGCGGCTGGGGATTCTTCGAGGAGACCATCCCTGCCGGCGGAGTGCCGCATCATTCGTTTCACGTGCTGGCGGTCTATCCCTGGGTGGGGATGCTGCGCGGCGATACCGGCGCCGCCATCGACGTCCTGGATCGGTGCCGGATCCGTTGGGGCACGGTGCTGGCAGTCCACGACGAGGTGGCAGTGGTGTCGTGCCGTCCGCTGCTGTGGGACGGTCGGATCCTCCACCTGGGTGTGGAACGGGCCGAGACGGTGAATCTCGGAGCGGGGGGGCTCAGCCTGGCCGGGTCGGTGACCGTGGGTGACGTGGTCTCGCTCCACTGGGATTGGGTGTGCGACCGTCTCGAGCCCGGCGGCGTGGAGCAACTACGCCGCTACACGATGCGTCACCTCGACATCGTCAACAACCGGCTCACCCGCGCCGGGGTGGCGATGGTGCTGGACTGAGGCGATGCGCCGCCTGCTTGCAGTGGTCTTCCTGGTCGTAATCGCCTGTGGTGGCGATGACGCCGAGGACACTCTGCTCGTGTACACCTCACTCACCCAGGACACGGTCGACGCCGTCGTCGCCGGATTCGAGGAGGAGAACCCCGGGGTCAGGGTGACGGTGTTCCGGGCACCCACCGGAGAGCTGAGTGCCCGCATCGCCGCCGATCTCCGCTCCGGGGGCTTGGAAGCCGACATCCTCTGGCTGACGGATCCGCTCTCGATGCAACAGTACGACGCCCAGGGGTTGCTGCGCGCCGTGTTTCCCGACACCGCTGCCGTGCCCGCCGACTACCGCGAGGAGCGGTTCTGGGGTACCCGGATCGTCGACCTGATCGTGGTTCGCCACCGCGACGCTCCCGCCGTCACCTCGTGGGACGACCTTGTTGGCGTCGCCGCATCGGGTGGGGTGGCGATGCCCGATCCCGGCTTTGCCGGATCGGCATTTGCCGCCCTCGCCTATTTCGCCCTCGACGACGACTACGGGTTCGACTACCTGCAGCGCCTCCATGACGCCGGCGCACGTGTCGTGGCGTCACCCGGGGACGTGGTCACCGGGGTGGCAGAGGGGCAGTACGCCGCCGGGATCACCATCGATCGCATCGCCCGTGACGCCCTCGCCGACGGATCGCCCATCGAGCTGGTGTGGCCTCGCCCCGGGGCGATCGCGGTGTACAGCCCGATCGCAGTGACCGGTGATGCCGCGGCTGCCACCGACTTCGTTTCCTTCGTCCTCGGTCGCCACGGCCAGGAGGCGATTGCCGGCACCGGATGGCTGGCGGTGGACCCAGCGGTGTCCGTCGGGGAGCGGGGACCGCAGGTGACGGTGGACTGGGATCGTGCCTTCGACCGCCAGGAGGAGCTGCTCGATGCGTTCCGAGCGATCTTCGGCGGCTGAGAGGCTGCTTCCCCCGGTTGCGACCGCGGTCCCCATCGCCGTGGCGCTGGTGATCCTGGTGCTGTTTCCGCTCTTCGAGCTCATGCGCACCGTTCTGGCGGACCGGGGAGGGTGGTCGCTCGACGGCCCCGCACTGCGCAACTCGCTCTCCACGTCCTTGGCCGCCGCTGTGATCGCTGCGGTGGCCGGGACCGCGATCGCGCTGGTGGTGGCCCGCGGCCCGCGACCGGCTTCGGCGCTGCGGGTGGCGGTTCTGCTCCCGCTGCTCGTGCCACCTTTCGTATCCGCGCTGTCGTGGGGGCGCGCCTTTGGGCCGGGCGGGTTGAGCGATGACGTCGCCGGGTGGACGCTCCCCGGGCTCTACGGACCGGCGGGGATCATCATGGTTCTGGCGGTGCACTCTGCCCCGCTGGTCTACCTGATCGTCGCGGCGGCACTGGCAGCCCGGGCGCGGCCGGAGTTCGAGTGGGCGGCGCGGGCCTGCGGCGCCACCCCGGGCATGGTCTTGCGGCGCATCGTGCTGCCGGCGCTGTTCCCGGCCATCGCCGGTGGTGCGCTGCTCGCCTTCGTGGTGTCGCTCAACTCGTTCGGGGTGCCGGCACTGTTGGGGACACCTGCCGGGTTTCCGACGATGACCACCCGCATCTTCTCGGACCTGGCCCGCTCCTCCGATCCGGCGGCCTTCGGCCGGGTTCTGGGAGCAGCCACGACGCTCATGGCTCTGGTCGTGGTGGCAGCCGCTATGGCGGGCTGGTTGCTGCGTTCCCGTGCCGAGGCGCCACCGGCCGCTCGGGAGCCATTTACCCAGCCCGGTGCAGCACGAGGTCACCGGGTGGTGTGGGCGACGCTCGCCATGACCACTCTGGTGCCGCTGGTGGCGTTGCTGCTCACCGCCATCACCCGGGCGGTGGGTCTCGATCCGGTCCCGGCCAACTGGACCCTGGACAACTTCGCCGAGGTGTGGCGAGGCGGGACCGCGGCGGCGGCGACTCGATCTCTGCTGCTGGCAGCCGTGGCGGCGACGGGCTGTGTGCTGCTGGCACTGTTGCTGGTGGTGGGGCGGCGGTCCACCGGTCGGCGTTGGGAGGTGGCGGTGGCGGCAACATTTGCAGTACCCGGCTCGGTGCTGGCCGTGGCATTCCTCACCGCCTACGGCCCCTGGTGGCGGGACACCGTGCTGATAGTGCTGCTGGCCTACCTCGGCAAGTTCTGGGCCCTGGCCCATCGCACGGTGGCGGGTTCCGCCGCCGCAGGCGACGGCGACGCGGTGCGCGCTGCCCGGGTGTCGGGCGCCTCCGGGCCCGCGGTGCTGCGCCGCATCGTGTTGCCCATGTTGCGCCCGGCGATCATGGCGGCATGGCTGCTGGTGTTCTTGTTCGGGATCCATGAGCTGACCATGTCCAGCCTGCTCTACGGACCGGGTACCGAGACCCTGGCGGTGGTGACCCTCGAGGTGCAGCAACTCGGGGATCCCACTGTCACCGCGGCGCTGGCGGTGGTGCTTACCGTGCCTGGGGTCGCTGCGGCCGTCCTCACGGCGCGGCGGAGGGGTGCGAGGTGACGCCAGCCGCGGTCCTTGCAGTCTCGGCGGTGACGGTGCACCTCGGCGGCGCCGAGGTGCTCTCCTCGGTCGACGTGACGGTCGCGCCGGGTGAGGTGGTCGCGATGCTCGGCCCGAGCGGCTCGGGCAAGACCACGCTGCTCGGGGCCGTCGCCGGCTTCGTGACGGTCACCGCCGGAGAGATCCGCATCTCCGGAGAGGTCGTCTCCGTTCCTGGGCACACTGTTCCTCCGGAACAGAGGTCCATCGGCTTCGTGTTCCAGTCCTACGCGTTGTGGCCTCACCTCACGGCGCGCGACATCGTGGCCTTTCCGATGGAGGTCGCCGGGATGCGGCGCGACGATGCTCGTAGGCGCGCCGAGGCCCTGCTGGAGTCGCTCGGCGTGGCCGATCTTGCCGGGCGCCTTCCGTCAGAGATGTCGGGGGGCCAACAGCAGCGGGTCGGATTGGCCCGGGTGCTGGCCCGGGACGCTGCGCTCTGGTTGTTGGACGAGCCCACCGCACATCTCGACGGGGTCACCCGGCAGGCGGTCGAGGAGGTCGTCGCCGCGGGGCTGCGCGAGCGCGGTGCCGCGGCGATGTACGCCACTCACGATCCCGGCGAGGCACTGGGCGCCGCCGACCGAGTCGTGCTGTTGCGCGGGGGGCGGGTGGTGCAGCAGGGCAGTCCTGCCGAGGTCTACGAGCGCCCGGTGGACGACTGGGCCGCCCGACTCACCGGACCCGCCTCGGTCTTGGTGCGCCGGGGGCGGCGGGTCATGGTCCGTCCGGAGTGGGTGCGGCTCGGAGCCGGGGAACCGGGAGTCGTGGCGAGTGTGCGTACCCGTGGCCCGTACACCGAAGTGATGCTCGACACCCCGGATGGGCGGTTGGAGGCCCGGGAGCCTGGTACGGCACCGCACCGCGCCGGCGACGCGGTGCGCTGGCAAGCGGAGCGCGACTGGCCACTGCCCGGGTAGGAGTTCACCCTGCGGTGAGGATGGCCTCGATCTGGCCGATGGCGGCCTTGATGCCCTCCTCCATTCCCATGGCGAGCACCTGCTCCATGGCCTCGGTCGATTCGAAGCGGTTTTCCATCAGCATGCGACTACGGGTGTCACCGATGGACTCGATGGTGATTCGGGCCACGCCCACCGGCATCTCGGGGTTGGGTTCACCCTTGTCGTCCGAGAATCCGTCCTCGAATTCGAGCCGATGCGGGGCGTCGACGGACCGCACCCTCCACCACCCCCAGAACTTCTCGCCTTCGGGACTCGTCATGAAGTAGCGGGTCATGCCTCCGGGTCGCAGTTCGTGATCGACGAAAGTGGCGGGGTATCCCGGCGGACCCCACCAGCGCTCCAACTGGCGAGGGTCGGCCCACAACTGCCAGATCCGTGCGGGATCAGCGTCGAACTCGGCGGTGATGGTCATGGTCAAGGACTCCGGATCCTTCACCAGGTCGATTACGGTCATCTGCGGGCTCCCTCCTCGGTTGCGTTCAGGGTCTGTTCGAATCGATCCAGCCGTGCCCGCCACACGTCCTCAAGCTGCTCGAGCAGGTGACGAGCGTGACGGAGGGCCTCGGTGTTGCTGCGCACGATCCTTTCCCGTCCCTGGGGGTGCTTGAAGACCAGGCCCGCTCGCTCCAGCACCGCCACGTGCTTTTGCACCGCGGCGAAGCTCATCGGGTAGTGGTCTGCCAGCGCAGTCACCGACATCCCTGCCCCGCCGGTGCGGCGCACGATGTCGCGCCGCGTGGGGTCGGCCAGGGCGTGGAACACCCGGTCAGCGCGTCGCTCGGATCGTACAACCATGTGGTTGTAGGTTAGTGAGTGGGTACCGCAAGGTCAAGCAAGGGCCGCGAAGGGCGCGAAGAACGCGAAAAGAGCGCCAAGAAGCGCGAAGTTGGAGCGCCCTGAGCCCTGAGCTGTGAGCTCTCCTCAGCCCACTCATCTCCCTACCCTCCCGTGATGCCCTTCCCCGAGCTCCTCCCCGAGTTCGCCCCCACGCTGGCGACGCTGCACGCCTACACCCTGGCGATGGAGGCGGTGCCCCGAGCCCACGGGATCCCTCATCCGCGCTGGTGGCATGTCGGGTTGGTACCTGGTGCGTCGTCGCTGGGCACTGCTCCGGTGGCACTCACCGGAGGCGGTGAGTTCACCTCGGTCATGGACCTGGAGTCGGTCGAGATCGTGGTGCGGGTCCCCGAGGAGGAGCACCGGTTCTCCATGAGCGCCGGACTCACTGCCGCGGAGATGGCCGATCGGATCATCGTCGTAGCGGCGGGGCGCGACCTCCGCGGGCCGTACGAACGGAGCCGGTTCGACGACGATGCGCCGCGGCACCTCGAATCGGGAGCGGTCGCCGCATATGCCGCCGCCTTCGACGCGGCCGTCGCCGTGCTGCAGCATCGACGCGGCACGCTCGGGGATCGGGTCAGCCCGGTGCTGGTGTGGCCTCACGGGTTCGACATGTCCTTCGAGTGCTACGGAACCCGCTCGGTGACGGAGGCGGGCGCCGACCACGCCACTCAAATCAACCTTGGCTTCTACCCGGGAGACGATCCCTACTTCTATTCGAGCCCATGGCCATTCGACCCTGAACTCGTGGAACGTCCCTTGCCCCGCGGAGCGGTATGGAACACCGCCGGCTGGACCGGGGCCTGCCTCCCCTATG
>CAYTTU010000185.1:0-4527 GCA_964440905.1 uncultured Acidimicrobiia bacterium
TTGCGCGACGGCCGTTATGCAACCGTCGAGCCGCTCACCGAGGTGGAGGACGTGGAGTGGGAGCGCTGGGGACCGCTGGAGGCGTTCCACACCGCCGGGGGCTCGTCATCGCTGCCCCGGATGTGGGAGGGGAGGGTGCGGGACCTCGACTACAAGACCCTGCGCTTCCCCGGTCACTGCGCCGCGTTCCGCGCCATGCTCGAGCTGGGGCTGTTCGACGAATCTCCCCAGACCGGCACCGCAGTCGCCCCCCGTGCCGTCTTGCTCGAGGCGCTGGCGCGCCATCTGCCCTCGGGGGCGCCCGATCTGGTTCTGATGCGGGTGTGGGCCACCGCGATCCGCGGCGGTGAGGCGACCACCGTCGGCTATCAGGTCGAGGACCAACACGACGGGAGATTTTCGGCTCTGGCGAGGACCACGGCCTTCCCCGCAACCGCACTCGCCCACCTCGTGGTGACCGGGGCGGTGCCGACCCGCGGCGCGGTGACGATGGATGGAGCGGTGGCGGCGGACGAGCTCGTCGCCGCCCTCGACGGGGTCGGAATCGCCTTTGCGCCCTATCCCGGCTGAGTCCGCTCTCGTTACCATGACCTTCGGAGAGGAGCAGCATTGGAAGGCGCAGTGAGCGTCATCACCGGCGGGACCGGCGGGCTGGGCCGAGAGGTGGCGCGCCGCTTCGCCGCCCGGGGACACAGTCTCGCCATCACCTATCTCGTGCCCGCCGAGGCCGAGGAGGTCGAGGACTTGCTCGGTGTCCCCGAGGATCGCCTGCTGCTCAAGCGGGTCGATTGCACCGACGGGGCCGCGGTGAACGGGTTCGTCGCGGAGGTCGTGTCCCGTTTCCGCGGCATCAACGTCACCGCCTGTCTGATAGGCGGGTGGTCCGGCGGCCGCGACGTCGAGGAGACCGACGACGTGCGCTTCGACCGGATGATCGATCTCAATCTGCGCAGCGCATTCAATGCCGCCCGCGCCACCCTGCCCCACCTCCGCCAGGCGCCGTGGGGAAGGCTGATCATGATCGGGAGCCGGGCGGCAGTCGAGCCTCCGGCGGGTCAGGCGATGTACAACGTGGCCAAGGCGGGAGTGATCGCCCTCGCCCGCACCATCGCCGATGAGGTGACGGACTCCCGGGTGACCTCGAACGTCATCCTCCCCTCGCTCATCGACACTCCGGCGTTTCGTGAGGTCGTGCCCTTTGCCAATTACGTGGACTGGCCGACCCCGGAGCAGATCGCCGACGTCATCGACTTCCTCGCCTCACCGGCGTCCTCGGTGATCAACGGCGCCGCCATACCGGTGTACGGGAGGGTGTGAGGATGAGTCCAGAGTCCAGAGTCCAGAGTCCAGAGTCGGAGTCGACGGCTGACGGCTGACAGCTCAAAGCTCGATCCCGGAAGCGCATGCTTCCGGGATCGTTGTAGCCCCGACCAGATTCGAACTGGCGTTACCGGCTTGAGAGGCCGGCGTCCTAGGCCTCTAGACGACGGGGCCGAGGGCGGTTGGTCACCGCCTTCGCTCGGGGGGAAGGACTCGAACCCTCAATGACGGGACCAGAACCCGCAGTGTTGCCAATTACACCACCCCCGAAAGGCCCCGGCATCTTAGAGGTCGCTCGGTGCCGGAAAGTCTCCGGTCAGGGCGTCCAGCCGTGAGCGACGGCGCACGATCTGCCTTCGTTGCCGCGGCTGCCGCAGCTGTCACCAAACGCCTCGTCGGCGGAATCGAGAGGCGAGTAGATGTACAGGACGTCACAGGCGAACATGTCTCCGGCGGCGCAGCCTTCCCGGGCGCCTGCGAGATCGACCGTGACCCCGTGGGCCTGGGCGCAGTAGGCCTGCTCGGGGATCCCGCGACCGCCGCACGAGTCACCCAGGGTCTCATAGATGGAGCCGATGTCGGAGGCCTGATAGAGCACGTCACAGGCGACATGGTCTCCACCCTCACACCGCTCCGCCAATTCGTCCAGAACCGCATCGCCGAACAACTCGCCGCCGATGGCCGGCGAGCCATCGGCGCATGCGGCCACGGCCAGGAGCACCACGAAGGCCAGATGGATCCGGCGCATTCCTCACCCCTCGTCCCCCGGAACCCTACCCCGAACCGAGGCGGTGGCGCCCGGCGGCGATCCGCTCCAGCGTGCGCTTCCGACCCAGGGCGGCAAGCGACTCGAAAAGCGGCGGACTCACCGACGATCCGGTGGCCGCCACCCGTAGCGGTTGCAGGCCTTTGGCGGCGGAGAGCCCTGTGGCGGCGAGCATCCCGCGCAGCGCCGCTTCGATCTCCCCGGTGGACCATTCGGTGACCGCCTCGAGTACCGCCTGCGCCTCGGCGAGGGCCCGCGAGGCATCGGGTCCACCCATCACCTTGTCCCAGGAGCCCTGATCCACCTCGAGGTCGCCCTCGAGCAGGAACTGAACCTGCGGGGCGATCTCGGTGAGGCGCTTGGCCCGCTCCTGCACCAAGGGGGCGATGGCGGCGACCGCGGCTTGCTCGGGTTCGGTCAGTTGCCGCCCCACCGCGGCGGCGATCCGGGGCATCATCTCGCCGTCGAAGTCCTCGGAGGACATCGCTCTCAGATACTGGCCATTCATCCACTCCAGTTTGGCGACGTCGAACACCGCCGGGTTGCGCGATACCGCGCCGAGGTCGAACCGGGCGATCATGGTCTCCAGCGAGACGATCTCCTGATCCTCACCCGGCGACCAGCCGAGGATGGCGAGGAAGTTGCGTAGCGCGGCGGGCAGATACCCGGCGTCGCGGTAGGCGCGCAGCGCGGTGTCGCCGTGGCGTTTGGAGAGCTTCTTGCCGTCGGGCCCATTGAGGAGAGAGAGGTGGGCATAGGCTGGGGCCGGCGCACCCATCGCCTTGGTGATGAGCAGATGCTTCGGCGTCGAGGGAAGGATGTCCTCGCCGCGGATCACGTGGGTGATCCCATATTCGACGTCGTCGACCGTCGAGGCGAGGTGGTAGATCGGAGTGCCGTCGGAACGCAGAACGACGAAGTCGTCGACATTGGCGTGATCGAACTCGATGGTCCCCCGCACCACGTCTTCAAAGACGGTGTGACCCGGACGGGGAAACCCGAGGCGCACCGGTGGCGGATCTCCGGCGGCGATCCTGGCGCGGGCTGCGGCATCGCTGAGCCGATGCCGGCCGTCATATACCGGAGTCGTGCCGGCGGATTCGGCCTCGAGGCGGATCGCCTCGAGCTGCTCTGCGGTGGCGCCGTCGTAGTAGGCGGCGCCCGATGAGACCATCTCCTGTGCCACCTGCCGGTACCGCTCCACCCGATCACTCTGGCGGTAGGTGCCGTGTGGCCCGCCCACCTCGATCCCCTCATCCCAGTCCAACCCGAGCCAGGTGAGGCTCTCCAGAATGTCGACCTGGTACTGCGCCTCGTTGCGCGCCGTATCGGTGTCGTCGGAGCGGAGCACGAATACCCCGCCGTGATGGCGGGCGAATAGCCAGTTGTAGAGCGCGGTCCGGCCCCCCCCGACGTGGAGGTAGCCCGTGGGCGACGGGGCGAAGCGGACCCGAACGGTCACGAGCCCGCCACCACCGGGTTGGATAGGACTCCGACACCTTCGACCTCGACCTCGACCCGATTGCCGGGACGGATCGGACCGACTCCGGCCGGGGTTCCGGTGAGGATCACATCGCCGGGAAGCAGGGTCATCACCCGCGAGATGAAGGCGAACAGCTCGGCGACGCCGAACACCATGTCGGCGGTGGTGGCCTCCTGGCGCAGCTCGCCGTCGACCGAGCAGGAGATGCGCAACTCGGCGGGATCGAGCTCGGTCTCGATGGCGGGCCCCAGGGGACAGAATGTGTCGAACCCCTTGGCGCGGGTCCACTGTCCATCCTTCTTCTGCAGGTCGCGAGCGCTGACATCGTTTGCCGCGGTGTAACCGAGGATGTAGCCCGAGGCGTCCTCCGCAGCGACGCGCTTGCTGACCCGTCCCACCACCACGGCAAGCTCGACTTCGTGGTGCACTTCTTTCGCCTCGGAGGGGATCACGATCGCCGTGCCCGGACCGATGACCGCGGTGGCGGGCTTGAGGAAGATGACCGGCTCGTCGGGAACCGCAGCGCCGTGCTCGGCGGCGTGCTCGGCGTAGTTGCGTCCGACGCAAACGATCTTGGTGGGAAACACCGGGGCGAGGAGGTGAGCCTCAGTGAACGGGATCAGCGCCTCCGTCGGTTCCCAGGCGACGAACGGAGTCCCCTGGTGCACCCGGATGCCCTCGGGCTCGACCGCGCCGTAGGCGATCTCGTCGCCGGGAAGCCGAACGCGGACGATCTTCACCGCGCCAGCCGGGTAGCAGGGAGGATGAGCCGATCCACGGGTATGGCGACGACCCGGGAGCGCAGCCGGCCGTGATCATGGGCGATACCCGCCAGGGCCATCGCGGACTCGTCGTCGAGACCGAGGAGCACCAGAGCGGCATCGACGTCGGCAGGCAGCGGAGCCCGACCGAGGGCGGCGGCACGCGCCGCCACCACCGCCGCCACCAGCGCGGTCAC
>CAYTTU010000186.1:0-5180 GCA_964440905.1 uncultured Acidimicrobiia bacterium
CGCCCCGCTGGCCGGCGCGATCGTGGCCTACGTGCTGTACAAGGTGATCGTGAGGGGCGAGTTGGACTTCACCACCGATTCTCCGGCTGCGGCCGCCCCCGCCGCCAAGCCGGCGGCTCGCAAGCCGGCGGCCAAGCCTGCAGCCCGCAAGCCGGCGGCTCGCAAGCCTGCGGCTCGCAAGCCGGCCGCCAGGAAGTAGGGCTCAGTCGAATCCGTTCCGGGGCGCCCTCCGGGGCGCCCCGGGCGCGTTCGTCTAGGACCCCCAGGCGCGCAACGCGAGCACGATCATCGTCATCAGGACCACGAACGCCACCACCGGGATCCACAGCAGGTGTACCCATCCCCGACCGTCGCGACGCGAGGACACCTGGCGCACTCCGATCACGCCGAAGAGAATCCCTCCTGCCGCCCACGGCCAGAAGTGCAGGTCGCTGTCAGTGACCCGATCGGCGACCAACCAGGCGAAGAATCCGAGGGAGAACCCGGCGGCGATGCCGAGGATGCTCTCATAGAGGACGCGGCCGAGGCCGGGGCGCGGAGATGGTTCTGGTTTCATCGGGTGATTCTCCTACATCGCAGACCGGTGTGGCCGGTGGTTTGGGGGCTGGTTCAGTGGCGGGCGCGAGGTTGCAGATGAGCGCCCAAGCCTCGGTCGGATACCGAAGCTGTAAACAGGGGCAGTCCGAAAGGTGAGGGCCCCCTCCTTCGAGGGGGCCCTCTCGGTTTCGAGTCCGCCTGTAAGCCGGATTCTGTGTCGGCCGAAGCCGACGGCGATCATCTATCTGGGCCCGTCGTTGCCGACGGGCTCGTTGCAGCCAACCCGGGACGTAGCGGGCGGGCCACCCTGTCCCTGCTCGGCCTTGCTCCCGGTGGGGTTTGCCGATCCGCCCGGTCACCCGGGTCGCTGGTGGGCTCTTACCCCACCGTTTCACCCTTGCCTGTGCCCGAAGGCCATCGGCGGTCTGCTCTCTGTTGCACTTTCCGTCGGGTCGCCCCGCCTGGGTGTTACCCAGCACCGTGCCCTGTGGAGTCCGGACTTTCCTCGGCAGTGCCGCGATCGCCCGGCGGACTCGGGGTAAGTATGGCCCGGCGCGGCCGGCTAGGAAAGATGCTCTTCGAGCGAAGCCACCCACCCGGCGGGGAGCTTCCAGTGCCGCCCGCCATCAACCATGAGGCGCACGTACTTGGCCTCGGGGGTCAGCGGTTTGCGGGCCACCTTGCTGGCGACGTGGGTGACCACATCGTGGCGCCTGCCCTCCCGGTCCATCGCCTGGGTGGTGGTCCGGATGCGGCCCTCGGCCTCCTCGGCGGCGTGGATCCGGGTCAGGTCGGGGTTGGGGACGGCAAACACCACCCCCCAAACGGTGTTGCCCGCTTCGGGACGCACCGAGGGGAGTCCCCCGGAGCCGTTGCGGAGCGTGTACTCCAGCTTCCACTCCGGGAGGTGGGCGATAAAACGGAACTCGGCCCCTGGGGCAACGGTTGCCAAGCGGGCAGGGGAGATGTTGGCGTCGTAGGCGAAGTAGAGCACTTGGTCGACTTCCTGTTTCGACGGCGGCGGGGGAGTTTACCTGGCGCGAGGCTCAGGTTCTCACGGGAACCTCAGGGTGCCGTCACAGCGTCTTTACGGGACCAGGCCAGAGTCGCCTCGAGGCGACTGGCCGTGGCAGCCGGCGAGAAGGGAACCATGCGTACTCCGCCCCCCACCGAGGGGCTTTTGGTCGACCCGGAGGAGCGCCCCTGGGCGTCCTACGCCGCCTGTCGCGGGGTCGATCCCAACGTGTTCTTTCCCACCGAGGAGCAGGATGCCTCCGGCGCCCTCCGTATCTGCCAGGGATGCCCGGTGCAGCGGGAGTGCCTGGAGTGGGCCCTGGAATCCCGGGTCCGCTACGGGGTATGGGGCGGAACCACCGAGCGGGATCGCCGCCGCCTCACCCGACGCAGCGCCTAGGGGGTTAGCGAATAGGCTCGCCCCAGGATCAGGTTTCGGCTTGTCGCAAGCCGAAACCTGATGAGGCCCGCGACCTATTCGCTTACCCCCCTGATCGCGCCGGTGGCACAATGAGGGCATGGCACATGCCCCGGTACGCCCCGGAGATTCCGACCCCAGGGATTTTCTCGACATAGACGCCTTGCTCTCCGACGACGAGCGGCTGATTCGCGACACCGTTCGCCAGTTCGTCGCCGACCGAATCCTCCCCGAGGTGGGGGAGTGGTTCGAGGCGGGCATCTTTCCCAAGGAACTCGCCAAGGAGATGGGCCGCCTCGGCCTGCTCGGCATGCACCTCGAAGGCTATGGATGCGCCGGCACCAGCAGCGTCGCCTATGGCCTGGCCAGCACCGAGCTGGAGTACGGCGACACCGGCACCCGGTCATTCGTCAGCGTGCAGGGCTCGCTCGCCATGTTCCCGATCCACGCCTTCGGGTCAGAGGAGCAGAAGCAGCAATGGCTGCCACCGATGGCCGCCGGCGAGGTGATCGGGTGCTTCGGGCTCACCGAGGCCGACGCCGGCAGCGATCCCTCGTCGATGCGCACCCATGCCCGGCGCGACGGGGACGACTGGGTACTCAACGGCTCCAAGATGTGGATCACCAGCGGTGGCATCGCCGACGTCGCCGTAGTTTGGGCCCAGACCGACGAGGGAGTCCGGGGGTTCATCGTCCCCGCCACCACCAAGGGGTTCAAGGCGAACGACATCCATCACAAGATGTCGCTGCGCGCCTCGGTGACCAGCGAGCTGGTGTTCGACGACGTCCGCCTCCCCGGCGACGCGGTGCTCCCCAACGTGAAGGGGATGAAGGGGCCGCTTTCCTGTCTCAACGAGGCCCGCTTCGGAATCCTGTTCGGGGTGGTCGGTGCCGCCAAGGCGTGTTACGACTCCGCCCTCGATTACGCCAAGACCCGGATCATGTTCTCCAAGCCGATCGCATCGTTCCAGCTGATCCAGCGGCAACTCGTGGAGATGATGGTGGCCACCAACCGCGGGATGCTGCTCGCCATGCACCTGGGGCGGATGAAGGACGCCGGCACCCTCACCTCGACCCAGATCTCGGTGGGCAAGCTGGACAACGTGCGTATGGCGCTCGAGGTGGCGCGTACCGCCCGCTCGGTGCTCGGGGCCAACGGGATCACCCTGGAGTACCCGGTGATCCGCCACATGAACAACCTGGAGTCGGTGTACACCTACGAGGGCACCAACGAAATCCACACCCTGATCCTCGGCCAGGCGATCACCGGGATCCCGGCGTTCTCGTGAGGGGAACGGCACCGGGACGAGCGGCGTTGTAGCGGAATGCGACGCCTTGCCGCTCTGGCCCTGATCGTGACCGCTTGCGGGGGCAGCCCGGCGGCGGAGACCACGGTGGCCCCGACCACCGCAGCCTTGCCGACCACCGTCGGGGCGACGACCACCTCGGCTCCGGGGGCCACCACGACCACTGGAGCGGTCACTCCGACAACCGCCCGGGTTTTGCCGGACGGCGATCCGGCGCCCGGCTTCACCGTCGAGCTGGGGGAGGGCGGCACCTTCACGCTCAGCGAGCACGCCCGTCCGGTGTACCTCCTGTTCTGGGCGGAATGGTGAAGCGTGTGTTCACGGGAGTTGCCCGTGGTCTCTGCGGTCGCAGCGGACTATCAGGACCAGATCACCTTCCTCGCCATCGCCGGGCGCAGCACCGTGGACGCGTCGCGTTCCCGGGTCGGGGTGTGGTTCGACCCCGAACTGATTCTGTGGGCGTACGACGACTCGTTGTGGGACCGCTACGCCGTGCCCTATCAACCGCGCTCGTTTCTCATCTCCAGTGACGACGTCGTCGTCGGCGGCTGGTTCGGCGCCCTGAGTGAGGCGGAGCTGCGGGAGCAGTTGGATCGGCTGGCGGCGATCGGGTGATCGGCGCTCAGATCTGAGCTGTCAACTCTCCCACCGGGACACACATAGACCGTGGTGCCTCGGAGCACAGGATCTCCCTGCATGCCCACAGTGGGGCAGTTTCAGTCTGGCTCGGTAACCGGAATGCCGTTTGCCGTGGAACTCGCCGTTGCGTGAGGGCTCCGGCGCGTGACTCCGTGTATGGCTGGCGCCGATTAGCTCCCCTCTGTCATACTTCGACGCCTGCCGCAACTCACGGGGTCGCCGAACCAGAGGAGGACCATGCCGCACTATCTAACGAGGTTCAGCTACACGCCGGAGACTTGGGCTCGGCTGATCGCGAACCCGGAGGACCGTCGGAAGGCCGCGCAGCAGTACATCGAGTCGGTGGGCGGGAAGCTGCACGGTTTCTGGTACGCCTTCGGCGAACACGACGGTTACTGCCTCTGGGAGGCTCCCGACAACGTGTCTATGACCGCGGTAGCCCTGGCGATTACGAGCGGCGGTGCGCTTAGCTCGTTCGAAACGACAGTCCTCCTCACCGTCGACGAAACGATGGATGCCATGCGCAAGGCGGCGCAAGTGGGGTATCGAGCGCCCGGCGCGTAGCGGCTCGCACGCCCGCGTCACCAGACAAATCGCGCTAGTCAACCGGCGATGAGGGGACGTGCCAGGCTGCCGACCGGCAACGGCACATCGATACGCGGATCGTGCGGCCTTCGCAGACGACACATCATGTCTTGCGACCGCATCGTTGGTGCGACGCCCACCACATCCAACTCTGGGCCGACGGCGGACCCACCAGCATCGACAATCTGGTGCTCCTGTGCAGAAGGCACCACCGCATGGCCCATGCGGGGCGCGGGTCGCCGTTCGGCGAGTGCTCCGTCGCGGCTCTTACCTCCTGTTTCTAGGTGCTGGCCAGCTTCAAGTCGCCGTTGGTGGCGTCCCAGTAGGCGATCACCGGGTTGCCGGCGGCGTCGAGGACCAGCGAGGCGAACTGCCCGACGTCGTCGTCGGTGTCGCCCACGCGGATGGTCTCGTTGTCGCCGTCGCAGGCGGCGTCGTTGCAGTGCGCCAGCTTCAACTGGGTGTTGGTGAAGTCCCAGTAGGCGATTACCGGGTTGCCGGCGGCGTCGAGGACCAGCGAGGCGTACTGGCCGACGTTGCCGTCGGTGTCGACCACCCGGATGGTCTCGTTGCTGCCGTCGCAGTTGGCGTCGTTGCAGTGCGCCAGCTTCAACTGGTCGTTGCTGTCGTCGTAGTAGGCGATTACCGGGTTACCGGCGGCGTCGAGGACCAGCGAGGCAT
>CAYTTU010000187.1:0-2768 GCA_964440905.1 uncultured Acidimicrobiia bacterium
GCTGAGTGGGCGGGCGATGGGCGTTGGGCGTTGGGCGATGGGCGATGGGCGATGGGCGATGGGCGATGGGCGATGGGCGATGGGCGATGGGCGATGGGCGATGGGCGATGGGCGATGGGCGATGGGCGACCGGCTCACGGACAGTCAGGAGGTCTCGGCGATAAGCACTTTGAGTCGCGCCGGGCTACCGATCAGCTCACCCCTCAGGCCGCCGCGGGCAAGCCGAGATGGCGATCGAGGAAGGCGACGATCCGATCGAAGGCATCGCGCCCGGCGAGGGGGTCGTATCCGGGCGAGGCGTCGTCCCAAAACCCCGTGCCGGCGGAGCGGTAGGAGACCACCCGGCCCGGCAAGCCCACCACTGCACCGGCGGCCAGGGTGAGCACCGGACCACAGCCGGCAACATCGGCAGTGACGGGGTGCGGATCCAGTAGGAGGAGCGGCAGTCCACGCTCTGCCGCCACCCGGACCGCGGAGTCGGCCCCGGGGCCGATACCGGCGACGGCACGCCGGTCTCGCCGCGTCCACTCCGCCCACGCCGCGCCAGCTGCATCGACGCACGCCGCCAGCTGCCCCGGCGATTCCGGGGGGACCACAGCGGCAAACCCGTGCCGGGCGATGAAGCGTGCCAGCGTCGCCGCGGGGGCGGTGACCCCGGCGCCAGTGGCGATGGCAATGGCCGGGTGCGCCGAGACCGTATCGGGACGTGCCACATAGCCAGTGAGGTGCGGCGGGTTGGGCATCGGCTGAGGGCCGTAGAGGATCGGCACCCGTCCCTCGCCTGGAATCACGGTCAATGTGGCCTCCGGCAGCTCAGGGTAGCGATAGCTCACCAGGCTCCCCGACGGACCGCACCGTGCGTACCGCACCCGAGTCGATCGTCACCAGCCCACGGGCGGTCTCCACGACGAGCGCCCCGTCGGGATCGATGTCTCGGGCCACGCCGGCACCGTCCGGGTCCCAGGTGATCCGCCTCCCCAGGGTCGAACACCGCGCCCGGTACTCATCGCGACCCCACGCCTCCGGACCGGACTCGACCCGGTCCAGCACTCGACGCGCCCACGCCACGGCGAGCTCGACCCCGGCATCGGGCCCGGGATCGTGATCGTGGATGGCGATGATGCCGTCGGGCGAATCGGGCCAGTAGAGATTCATGCCGAGACCGGTCACCACCAACCCGTGGTCGTGCTCGGAGAGGATCCCGCCCGCCTTGGCGTCGCCGCGGACCAGGTCGTTGGGCCACTTGAGAGAGACCGGGGACCCCACTACGTCGAGCGCGGCAAGCCCGGCCACGAGGGTGACGCGGGGCAATGCCTCCGGTGGCCAGGCCGGAACCCAGGCGAGGCTGGCGGCCACGGCACGGGGCGCGTCCAGCCACGTGGCGCCGCTCCTTCCCCTGCCGGAACGCTGGCGACGCGCGGTGACAAGCACCGGTGCGTTCCGATGACGGGATCGAGCCTCGTCCTGGGTCGAGGCCACGACATCGAGATGATGGGCGGTAAAGGGTGTAGCCATTGGCGGCCTCCGCGGAGTCGAACCTAGGCACGTCGCCCCCGCTGCGGCCCTCGTCGGGCGGCGGTGACCGCGCGTTGACCGAGCGACCATACTCCGGAGAGCCAATGAGCACCGAGGAGCAAATCGAACGCCTGCGGCGGCTCCGCGAGGAGCACGAGCACGCCGGCAGCCAGCGCGCCGTAGACAAACAGCACGAGGCGGGAAAGATGACCGCCCGTGAGCGCCTCGACACGATGCTCGACAAGGACTCCTTCGTCGAGATGGACATGTTCGTGCGCCACCGCGCCCGGGGCTTTGGGATCGAGGACCGCCGCCCGCCGGGCGACGCGGTGATCACGGGCTGGGGAACCGTCGACGGCCGCCCGGTATTCGTCTACGCCGAGGATTTCACCGTGTTCGGTGGCTCATTGGGGGAAGCCGTGAGCGAGAAGATCTGCAAGGTCATGGACCTGGCGATGAAGACCGGGGCTCCGGTGGTCGGGCTCAAGGACTCCGGCGGGGCCCGCATCCAGGAGGGGGTGTTCGCCCTGGACGGGTACGGGCGGATCTTCCACCGCAACGTCATGGCGTCGGGGGTGATCCCGCAGATCTCGGTGATCATGGGCCCATGCGCCGGAGGTGCGGTGTACTCCCCCGCCATCACCGACTTCGTCTATCAGGTGGAGGGGACCTCACACCTCTTCATCACGGGGCCGGATGTGATCAAGGCGGTGACCGGGGAGGACGTCACCTTCGACACCCTCGGCGGGGCCCAGGCTCACAGCGCAATCTCGGGGGTGACCCACTTTGTCGCCACCGACGGGCGCCAGGCGCTCGAGGAGGTGCGCTACCTCCTGTCCTTCCTGCCGCAGAACAACATGGAGGCACCCCCTTTCTTCACCCCCACCGACCGACCGGATCGTATGGAGGAAGCGCTCACCACCATCATCCCGGACTCGCCCAATCAGCCCTACGACATGACTGAGCTGATCGACCTGGTGGTCGACGACGGGGAGTTCTATCAGGTCCACCAGCACTTCGCCCCGAACCTGGTGGTGGGCTACGCCCGGCTCGACGGATATACGGTCGGGATCGTCGGCAACAACCCCGCGGCGCTCGCTGGCACCCTCGACATAGATGCATCTGTGAAGGGGGCGCGCTTCGTGCGGTTCTGCGACGCCTTCAACATCCCGCTCGTCTCGTTCGTCGACGTGCCCGGATTCCTGCCCGGGGTGGACCAGGAGCACGGCGGCATCATCCGGCACGGCGCCAAG
>CAYTTU010000188.1:0-6006 GCA_964440905.1 uncultured Acidimicrobiia bacterium
CTGTGCGCCGGAGTGTGCCCGGCGCGGTGCATCTACGTGCGGGGCAAGGACAACCCGCCCGACGCCCCGGTGAGTCCGGGGGAGCGCTACGGGTTCGTCTACGAGATCAACCTGCTGCGTTGCATCTTCTGCGGTCTCTGCGAAGAGGCCTGCCCCACCGAGGCGATCACGATGACCCAGCTCTTCGAGATGTCGGTGTCCAACCGCGACGACGCCATCTACACCCGGGCCGAGCTGCTGATGAATCCCGACGGCACCGTGCCCCACCCCCAGCCCGACTCGATCCTGGTCGACAAGGGTGAGCTGCGCCTCGGCGACGGCTGGATGCGGGCCACCGCCCCGGCGGGCCGGGCCGCCTACGAGGGCGTCATCGCCTGGACCCCGACCGCGGGCGTGGGAACCCGCCCGGCGGAGAAGGGGCAATCAGTCGTCATTAGTCAGTCGTCAGTCGTCAGCCAGAGCGAAGACGAGGACGGACGACGGATGACCGATGACGGGGGTGCCCATGGTTGAACTCGCCCTCTTCGTGATCTTCGGTCTTGCCGCCCTCTTCGGTGCGGTGACCATGGTGTGGGCGCGCAATCCGGTGTACTCGGCGCTGGGGCTGATGCTCACCATGTTCTCCATCGCGGTGTTCTACGTATCCAACGGGGCGCACTTCATCGCCGCGGTTCAGGTGATCATCTACGCCGGGGCGGTGATGACGCTGTTCCTGTTCGTCATCATGTTGATCGGGGTGGACAAGGCCGAGGCGCGCTACGAGAACCTCCCGGCACAGCGTCCTGTGGCCCTAGCGCTGCTCACCCTGTTCGGCGCCGGGGTGCTGCTGGCCGGTCGCAATGCCTGGGTCACCGGCCGCCCCCCGGCAGGCGGGGCTCCCCCGGACGGATCCATCGAGCAGGTGGGCACGGAGTTGTTCACCGACTGGCTGCTCCCGTTCGAGGTCACCGCACTGCTGCTGATCGTCGCCGCCGCCGGAGCCATCGCCCTGGCCTTCTTCCGTGAGGACGAGCGATGAGCGTGATGACCGTCACCCCAGGCTGGTACATGGCGCTGGCCGCGGTGCTGTTCATCGTCGGCGCCGGCGGGATGCTGCTGCGGCGCAACGCCCTGGTCATGTTCATGTCGGTGGAGCTGATGCTCAATGCAGTGAATCTGACGTTCGTCGCCGCCGGGCGCGAGCTCGGGGTGATCGATGGCCAACTGGCGGTGCTGTTCGTGATGGTGGTGGCCGCCGCCGAGGTGGTGGTGGGACTGGCCATCATCGTTGCTGTGTTTCGTCGCCGCCGCACCGCCTCGGTGGACGATCTCACGGGGTTGCGAGGATGACCGACCTGCTCGTCTCGCTCGCCGTGCTGCTCCCCCTGGGCGGGGCCGTGCTGCTGCTGTCTTTCGGCAAGCGCATCGGCGAGCCTTTCGCCGGATGGCTGGCGACCCTCACCGTCGCCGGTGCCTTCGCCGCCGCGGTGGTGGCCGCCGCCGACTTCTTCACCGGGGGCGGCGAGACCGTGGTGGTGACATGGTTCGACTGGTTCCCCGCCTTCGGGGTGGCCGCCGAACTGCGCTGGGATCCGCTCTCGGCGCTGATGACCCTGGTGGTCACCGGGGTGGGGTCGCTGATACATCTCTACTCGATCGGCTACATGCACGGCGACCCGCGCTACGGGCGGTTCTTCACCTACCTGAACCTATTCATCGCCTCGATGCTGATCCTGGTTCTGGCCAACAACTTTGCCGTGATGTTCGTGGGGTGGGAGCTGGTGGGGCTGTGCTCCTACCTGCTCATCTCGTTCTGGTTCGAGAAGGAGACGGCGGCGGCCGCCGGCAAGAAGGCCTTCGTGGTCAACCGGGTCGGCGACGTCGGATTCATCGTCGCCCTGATGCTGGTGTTCTCCCACTTCGGCACCTTCGACTTCGACGCGGTGTTCGCCGCGGCGCCCGGGCTCGCCGCCGGCACCGCCACCGCCATTGGGCTGCTGTTGCTGTTGGGTGCCGCCGGCAAGTCGGCCCAGCTGCCCCTGTACGTGTGGCTCCCCGACGCCATGGAAGGCCCGACTCCGGTCTCCGCCCTGATCCATGCCGCCACCATGGTGACGGCCGGGGTGTACCTGGTGGCGCGCAGCGCCGCCATCTACGGGGCTTCGGAGACCGCCGGCCTGGTGGTAGCGATCGTCGGTGCCGCCACCGCCCTGTTTGCCGCCACCATCGCCCTCGCCCAGAACGACATCAAGCGGGTGCTGGCGTACTCGACGATCTCACAACTCGGGTTCATGTTCATGGCGGTGGGCGCCGCAGCCCACATCGCCGGAGTGTTTCACCTGATGACCCACGCCTTCTTCAAGGCGCTGCTCTTCCTCGGCGCCGGCTCGGTGATCCACGGCATGCACGGCGAACAGGACATGGGCCGGATGGGCGGACTGGCCCGCAAGATGCCCGTCACCTTCGTGACCATGGCGATCGGTTGGCTCGCCATCAGCGGCATCCCGCCCCTGGCCGGTTTCTGGTCGAAGGACGAGATCCTCGGAAGCGTGTACCAGCGGGGCGGGGTATGGGTGGCGCTGTTCGCCGTCGGCCTTTTCACCGCGGCACTCACCGCCTTCTACATGACCCGCATGATGTGGCTTACCTTCTTTGGCGCCTCTCGCTGGTCCGAGGGGGTCCATCCTCATGAGTCGCCCAGGGTGATGACCCTGCCGCTGGTGGCGCTCGCCGGGCTGTCGGTGGTGGGCGGTCTGGTCAACACTCCCTTCAAGACCGGACTGGAGCACTTCCTTCATCCGGTGTTCGAGGCGGTGCACCTCACCCATCCCCCCGAGGGCACTTTGGCGCTGACCCTGGCTGCGGCCTCGGTGGCGGCGGCGCTGGCCGGGATCGCTCTGGCCGCGGTGCGTTACCGCACCTACCGCACCGAGGAGGGACGCACCTGGCGCATCCTGGGGCGGGGCTATTACATCGACGACCTCTACGGGTCGGTGTTCGCCCGCACCGGCAAGCTGGCGGCGGCGTGGCTGGCGTTCCGCTTCGACGCCAAGGTGGTTGACGGGGCCGTGGAAGGCACCGGTGGCCTGGTGCGCCGCGTCAGCGGTTGGCTCCGTCCGCTCCAGACCGGGTTCGTGCGGTCCTACGGCCTGGCGATCATCGCCGGCGCGGTGGCATTGCTGGGGTGGTTCCTGAGTAGGGGTGCGTTGTGACGCGGGCCATTGGCTATTGGCAATTGGCCATTGGCCAGAGTCGGCCTCTGCAAATCGCAATTGGCGAGATGGTCTTCCGCGATTGCCCGGCCTCCGGCCTCCGGCCTCTGGCTTCCGGTTTCGGGCGCCGGGCATCGGGCATCGGGTATCGCTCATGACCGACTTCCCCATCCTCACCACGCTCATCGTGCTTCCCGCGTTGGGGGCTCTCGTGCTCTTGACCATCCCGGCGCGGCGCGCCACGGTGATGCTGCCCATCGCGGTGACCATGTCACTGGTCACGCTGGGGGCGGCGCTGTGGATGCTGGTGGAGTTCGAAAGCGGGGTCGCCGGGTTCCAGTTCGTCGAGCAGTCCACCTGGTATGAGCCATGGGGGGTGGGGTGGCATGTCGGCGTGGATGGCATCTCGCTGCTGCTGGTGGTGCTCACCGCCTTCCTGTTCCCGATCTCACTCGCCGCCAGCGGTGGGGTGAAGCACCGGGTGCGGGAGTACGCGGTGGCGATGCTGCTGCTCGAGGGGGGGATCATCGGGGTATTCCTCTCCCTTGACCTCTTGGTGTTCTTCGTGTTCTGGGAGGTGATGCTGGTCCCGATGTACTTCATCATCGGGATCTGGGGCGGGGAGCGCCGGGTGCACGCCGCGGTGAAGTTTTTCCTGTTCACCGCCCTCGGCTCGGCGCTGATGTTCGCCGGCATCCTGTTTCTCGGGTTCATCGGTGGCGATGGCGCTCCCACCTTCGACTTCGTCGAGTTGTTGAACGCCGATCTGAGTCGCACCGCCCAGTTCTGGCTGTTCGGAGCGTTCGCCATCTCGTTTGCCATCAAGGTGCCGCTGTTCCCGTTCCACACCTGGCTTCCCGATGCCCATGTCGAAGCCCCCACCGCCGGTTCGGTGATCCTCGCCGGGGTCCTGCTGAAACTCGGCGCCTACGGTCTGATCCGGTTCAACCTCACCCTGTTCCCCGAAGCCGCGGTGGATCTGGTGCCGGTGCTGGCGGTGCTGGCGGTGATCGGCATCGTCTACGGGGCGATCGTCGCCATCGTGCAGAGCGACATCAAGCGCCTGGTGGCGTACTCGTCGGTGAGCCACCTCGGGTTCGTGGTGCTGGGCATCTTCGCCCTCACCACCCAAGGCCTACAGGGTGGGGTGCTGCAGATGGTGAACCACGGACTCACCACCGGAGCGCTGTTCCTGCTCGTCGGCATGATCTACGAGCGGCGCCACACCCGCGAGATCGCCCAGTTCGGCGGCTTGGGCGCGGTGATGCCGATCTACGCCGGGCTGTTCCTGTTCACCGCCTTCGCCTCGATCGGACTTCCCGGGCTGAACGGTTTCGTTGGCGAGTTCTTCGTGCTGATCGGCTCGTACCTGTCGCTTCCGGTGTACGCCATCGTCGCGTCGTCTGGTGTGGTGCTCGCCGCGGTGTACATGCTGTGGGCTTACCAGCGGATGTTCACCGGACCGATCACCATGGAGGAGAACCGGGTCCTAGTCGACCTCCGTCCCTCCGAGGTGTTGATCCTCGCCCCGATCGTGGCGCTGGTGATCTTCCTCGGCGTGTACCCCAAGCCCGCCCTGGACCGGATCCAGCCCTCGGTGGACGCGGTCCTCGATCGCATCGAACAGACCACGGACTACATGGTGCCGGAGTGGGGAAGCACCGGAGACGTGGCGGTGGAGGAATGAGACTCCCGACCCCCGACTCCCGCTTCCCGCCAGATTCATTCTTGAGTCGGGCGTCGGGCGTCGGGCGTCGGGCGACCGCCACCGCGAGGGCGGCGCCATGACCAATGTGGATCTCCTCTCCATTGCCCCCGAGGTCATCCTTACCCTTGCCGTGGTGGCGCTGCTGCTGGTCGATGTGCAGTGGCACCCCGGGCCGCGCTGGTGGGGGCTTGCTGCTGCGGTCGGTCTGCTCGGCGCGGTGGTCGCTTCCGCTTGGCAGTGGGTGGAGTACCGCGGCGACGGCGGGGCCGAGTTCTTCCAGGGGATGCTGGTCGGCGACGGGTTCTCCGCCATGGCCGGGTTGATCGTGTTCCCGGTGACCGCGCTCGCCCTGGTGGTGGCCTGGCCGCTGGTGCGATCCCAGTCGGGACGTGGCGCCGAGTTCGTGGTGCTCGTGTTGATCGCCGGTGCCGGGGCGCATCTCATGGCGGCGGCGGGCAACCTGGTGATGCTGTTTGTCGCCCTCGAGGTGTTCTCCATCAGCCTTTACGTGCTCGCCGGTTTCACCCGGGAGCGCCCCGACTCCGACGAGGCCGCCCTCAAGTACTTCTTGCTTGGGGCGCTTGCCTCGGCGGTGCTCCTCTACGGGATCGCCCTCACGTTCGCCGCCACCGGCACCATGTCGATCTCCGGAGTGGGCGCCTTCCTCGCGGGCACCCTGTTGTTCCGTGAGGGCATTCTTCTCGCCGGGATGGCGCTCCTGATCGTCGGTCTCGCCTTCAAGGTGTCTGCAGCGCCGTTCCATGTGTGGTCCCCCGACGTGTATCAGGGGGCGCCGGGCGGAGTCACCGGTTTCCTCGCCGCCGCCGCCAAGGTGGCTGGCTTCGCCGCCGCGGCCCGGGTGCTCACGGTGGCTCTCGGATCCCGCATCGAGGATTGGGCCCCGGCGGTGGCGGTGCTCGCCGCGGTGTCGATCGTGGTCGGCACCCTGCTCGCCATCGCCCAGACCGACCTGAAGCGGATGCTGGCCTACTCCAGCGTCGCCCACGCCGGGTTCATTCTCACCGCTCTGGTGGGAGGCACCGCAGGCATCGGGGAGATGTGGTTCTACGTCGCCACCTATGCGGTGCAGGTGGTGGCCGCATTCGG
>CAYTTU010000189.1:0-3458 GCA_964440905.1 uncultured Acidimicrobiia bacterium
GGTGCGTAGCCGGCTCGTTGCCGCCGACCTGTCCCTCAGCGCGGCCGCAGTGGCGTTCCACGCCTTTCTCGCTCTGCTGCCGCTCGTGCTGGCGCTGCTCGGAATCGGGGCACTGCTCGGCGGCAGCTCCGGAGCCCTCGACCGCATCGAGCAGGCCCTGGACCCGGTGGCACCCGAAGCGGTGGAGTCATTCCTCACCGGGCTGCTCACCGATGCCAACCGCAGGTTGGATGGGGAGTGGTGGCTCATCACCATTGCAACCCTGGCGGCGGTCTATCTCGGGTCGCGCGCCGTCGTGGCGTTGCAGCGGGCGTTGGCGGCGGGACCGTCGGCGGGTGAATTGCGCTCGGTGCGGTCGCGTCGTCCGGTCGCCATCGCCCTCACCGTGGCCGGTGGTGTCACCCTGGTGGTGACCGGGAGCCTGATCGTGGCGGGGCGCTCCCTGTTCGTGTTCCTCGCCGGATGGACCGGACTGGCGGTGCTCGTGGATCTGTGGGGCTGGATGCGCCTCCCGTTGGCGGCCGCGGGTCTGTTCGGGTTCATCCTGCTCTGCTACCGCTATGGCCCCCCGCGGCCACTTCCCCGGGCGATCCCCGCGGCGGCGTTGGCGACCGGCGGAGTGCTGCTGGGTGGCCTGGGGTTCCGGTGGTACCTCTCCATCGCCCCCCGGTTTGGAGCGGCCGTCGGGACCGTTGGCGCGGTCACTGCCCTCCTCGGCTGGCTCTATGTCTTCGCCTGGTCGGTCCTGGCGGCACCCGCCCTGATCGCCATGGATGACTCCGGCGGGCCTCAGGCCCCTGAGCCCCGACGCATCATCCAGCGCTCGGGATGATCGAGTACCTCGAAGCCGTGGGGCCGATACACCTCGTGGGCATCGGCAGTGGCGAGGACGAACCGCTTCAGTCCGGCTAGCTCCGGGTGCCCGACTGCGGCGGCGACGAGGGCGTCACCGACACCCTGCCCGCGGTGCGACTCTTCCACGAAGACGTCGCACAACCAGGCGAAGGTCACTCGATCGGTGACCACCCGAGCGAATCCGATCAACCGCGCTCCGTCGAGGGCACCGAGGCAGATGCTGTTGGCCATGGAACGCGTCACCGCCTCGGCGCTGCGGCCCTGAGCCCAGTACGACTCCTCCGCCAGCCAGCGGTGCACCACTGCCGGGTCGATGCGATCGGGATCGGTGGTGATCTCGTAGACCGGGGTCACGGCGTCACCATCAGACGGCTACTCCCGCCTTCGCCGCGGCTCCGGGCCAGAATCGTGGTGGCGGCTCGGTCGAGGGAGACCGATTCGAGTGGAGGCGCCGTCAGTTCGCCGGCCGCCAGGCCTGCCAGGACGGCCTCGACATCCCCGGGGAGGCTCCCATAGGAGCCGCGCAGCTGGTACTCGTTGTTCGACCACAACACCGGGGGGACGGTGAGCAACGGTTCGGTGCCCACCCCCGCGGCCACGGCCCGCCCGCCGGGTCGCAGCGACTTGACTGCGGCATCCACGGTCGCCGCTTTCCCGACGAACTCGAGGGCGACGTCTACACCACCGTCGGTGAGCAGCTTCACCGTTCGCCCCACAGACACACCGGGAGCGACCGCCACTACCTCGTCGGCACCGAGCCGGTGGGCGCGCTCCAGCGCCGCGGGATCGGTGTCCGCAACGATCACCGCGGCGGCGCCATACCGCCGGGCGATCTGGAGTGCATAGGTTCCCAGGCCGCCGGCGCCGATCACCAGTACGGTCTCCCCGGAGCGCAGCGCCGCGGTGCGGGTCACGGCGTGATGGGCGGTCGCCCCGGCGTCGACCGCGGTGGCGGCCGCCTCCGGGAGCAGGCCACCGGGAATCGGCACCAGCGACGTTCCCGGAACCGCCACCAGCTCGGCCAGGCCGCCATCGCGATGGATTCCCAGGGCCGCCATCCGCTCGCACAAGTTGGGGCGCCCCTCGGCACACCGCCGGCACTGGCGACAGTGGGCACCCACCACGGCCACGACCGGGGTTCGCTCGCCGAGCCCGGAGTCGCCGGGATCCACGATCATCCCGGCGATCTCATGACCGAGCGTGATGGGCACGTGAGCGGTGCGGGCGGTGCCATCGAGGAAGTGCAGATCGGAACCGCATACCCCGCATACCGTCACGGCGAGCAGGGCCTCGCCAGGCCCGGGCAGGGCGTCGGGGATGTTCTCCAGGGTCAAGGCCCCCGGGCCGTTGAAACGAAGGGCGCGCATCGGAAGAGTCAACCACATGAGTTTGGAGTTTGAAGTTTGGAGTTTGGGTCGGACTCTCACCTCCAGACTCCCGACTCCGCGCTCTGAGATGCCAGCCGGGAAACGGGAGTCGTCCTGGCGGGATACGATGCCGCTGAGCAGGGAGGCAGGATGTCGAACATCGTCCACGTCGTCGGCACGGGCACCATCGGTGAGCCGTTGATCGGACTGCTGGCGGACTATGCCGCCCCGTTCGGGATCGACGAGATCACTTTCCACAAGCGCACCCCGATGATCGAGGAGCGTGCCAAGGTGCGCGACCTGGTGCGGCGCGGCGCGGTCCTGGCGGTGGACGACGACCGGCGAGTGTCGTTCGAGGAGATCGGTCACGAGCCCAAGTTGGAGACGATGGAGGCCATTGAGCGCGCCACCGTGGTCATCGACTGCACGCCGGCCGGCAATGCCAACAAGATGGAGTTCTACGACCGCGCCCGCGGGCCGCGCGGTTTCCTCGCCCAGGGCTCCGAGTTCGGCTTCGGCAAGATGTACGCCCGGGGCATCAACGACGAGGCGCTCGATCCGGAGACCGATCGGTTCGTCCAGGTGGTGTCGTGCAACACCCATAACATCTCGGTACTCATCAAGACCCTGGCGATGACCGACGGCATCTCACATCTGGTGAGCGGGCGATTCCTGTGCATGCGCCGGTCCAACGACATCAGCCAGGACAGTTCGTTCATTCCGAGCCCGAGCGTGGGACGCCACGACGACCCGCGCTTTGGCACCCATCATGCCCGCGACGCCCATCACCTCTTCGAGACTCTGGGGCTGGATCTGCCGGTCTTCTCATCGACGGTGAAGATCAACACCCAGTACATGCATGCGCTGCACTTCAGCCTGCAACTGGATCGCGAGATCACGGCCCGCGATGCAATCGAGATGTTGGCCGCCAACCCCCGGGTGGCCCTGACCCACAAGCGTTCCGCCAACCAGATCTTCTCTTTTGGGAGGGACCATGGCTACTACGGGCGGATCCTGAGCCAGACCGTGGTGCCGGTGGAGACCCTGGCGGTGCGCGGCGGCAACGAGCTGGTGGGGTTCTGCTTCACCCCCCAAGACGGAAACGCCCTGCTGTCGTCGGTTGCCGCCACCCTGTGGTACCTGCATGGCGACGTGGGGGAGCGGCTTCACGTGCTGCGGCCGTTCCTCTTCCAGGAGGTCTAGAGGGAGAGTCGTCAGTCGTCAGTCGTCAGCCAG
>CAYTTU010000190.1:0-2775 GCA_964440905.1 uncultured Acidimicrobiia bacterium
GGGCGATCGAGTCTGGCTGCACCAGCATGCCGGGGCGCTGCTGGACGAATCCCCCGGAAGCTACAAGGACATCGATCGGGTCATGGCCGACCAGGAAGACCTGGTGGAGATCGAAGTCAGGTTGGACCAGATCGTGAATTACAAGGGGACTTGAAGTTCGGAGTTCAGAGTTGAGAGTTCAGAGTCAAACTCCAAACTCCAAACTCTGAACTCGCACGGCGAAGCCGTGCGCTAGTCGTGCGCTAGCCGACGGAACCTTCCATCTGCAGCTCGATCAGGCGGTTGAGCTCCACGGCGTACTCCATGGGCAGCTCCTTGACGATCGGCTCGATGAACCCGGCCACGATCATGGCGGTGGCCTCCTGCTCGGAGAGCCCGCGGCTCATCAGATAGAACAACTGGTCGTCACCGACCTTGGATACGGTGGCCTCGTGCCCGATCTGGGCATCGGCCTCCTCGATCTCCATGTAGGGGTAGGTGTCGGAGCGGCTCTTGTCGTCGAGGATGAGGGCGTCGCAGCGCACGAATGATTTCACCTGCTCGGCGCCGTTCTCCACCCGCACCAATCCGCGGTAACCGCCGCGTCCCCCGTCCTTGGAGATCGACTTGGAGGTGATCAAGGACGTGGTGCGGGGAGCAGCGTGCACCATCTTCGCTCCGGCGTCGAGGTGCTGCCCCTTGCCGGCGAAGGCGATAGAGAGCACTTCGCCGTGGGCCCCCTCCTCCATCAACCACACCGCCGGATACTTCATGGTGAGCTTGGAGCCGAGATTGCCGTCGATCCACTCCATGGTGGCGTTGCGATAGGCCGCGGCACGCTTGGTGACCAGGTTGTAGACGTTGTTGGACCAGTTCTGGATGGTGGTGTAGCGGCACCGGCCGCCCTCCTTGACCACGATCTCGACCACCGCGGAGTGCAGCGAGTCGCTCGAGTAAGTCGGTGCCGAGCATCCCTCCACGTAGTGGCAGTACGCCCCCTCGTCGACGATGATCAAGGTCCGCTCGAATTGGCCCATGTTCTCGGCGTTGATCCGGAAGTAGGCCTGGAGCGGCTGGTCGACGTGAACGCCGGGCGGCACATAGATGAACGAGCCACCCGACCACACCGCCGAGTTGAGTGCGGCGAACTTGTTGTCGTTGGGCGGGATGATCGTCCCGAAGTACTGACGCACGATGTCGGGGTACTCCCGCACCGCGGTGTCCATGTCGCAGAAGAGCACCCCGAGGCCCTCGAGGTCCTCGCGGTTGCGGTGGTACACGACCTCCGACTCGTATTGAGCGGTGACCCCGGCGAGGTACTTGCGCTCCGCCTCGGGAATGCCGAGCTTCTCGTAGGTGGCCTTGATGGACTCGGGCACCATGTCCCAATCCTTGACCTGGCCCTCGGTCGGCTTGATGTAGTAGTAGATGTCGTCGAAGTCGATGTCGACCAGCGAGCCGCCGCCACCCCACAGGGGAATCGGCTTGCGCAGGAACCGTTGGTACGCCTTGAGTCGGAAGGCGAGCATCCACTCGGGCTCGCCCTTCATCGCCGACATCTCGCGGATGATCGCCTCGTTCAGGCCCTTCTTGGGCTTGAAGACGTAGTCCTCGACATCGGACCAGCCGAGCTGGTACTTGCCGAGATCGATGTCTACTTTGGCCATGGTTCGGGAGACTCCGATTGCGAGAGAGGCCAATTGTGGCAGCCCCGCGCCGCCAAACAAGGGGTGCGAGGGGAGAAGCCAGGTCTGCGACTGATGGCTGACTGCGGCGAGCCGAGAGCTTCTTAGAAGCGGTAGCGCCGGCACGGAGCTGGGGAGTGGGGGAAGACCGATCCGTGTCCGGCGCCCACCGCTTGCCTCCATTACAACATCTCCGGGCAAATAAGTATTGCCCCGCCGTCTTCCGCCACCCAGAACCGTTGATTTTGCTGGGGTTGGGCCGACCAGCGGGCAGGTTCGTGCATTCGTGCGGTCCCGCCCCCAGCTACCAGCCACCAGCCAGACCCGAAATGCTCGACAGTCCGGGTTCGGGTTCCGGGTTCCGGGTTCCGGGTTCCGGGTTCCGGGTTCCGGGTTCCGGGTTCCGGGTTCCGCCCTCCGGCCTCGGGCCTCGGGCATCCGGCATCGCCTGACCTAGCTCCCGCTCATGGCTCATGGCTCATGGCTCACAGCTCAGCTCAGGACTCCGAACTCTGAACTCTGAACTCTGAACTCTGAACTTAGGACTCAGGACTCAGGCATCCGGCATCGGTCTCAGTTCAGGTTCCGGTTCAGGCCCGCCCTAATATGAGGAACGGCCAGCCTTTCTGGCTATTCGCGGGGCGGCCGTGTTCGCCCCCATTCAGGAGCCTCATTGACCAAACAAGACGACGTGGTACGGGTGCAAGGGACGGTCCTTGAGACCCTGCCCAATGCCATGTTCAAGGTCGAGATCGAGGGTGGGCTTGAGGTGCTCGCCCGTGCCTCCGGCAAGATGCGCCGGGGCCGCTACATCCGCATCCTCCCCGGGGACAAGGTCGATCTCGACCTCTCGGTGTACGACCCCACCCGGGGCCGCATCGTCTGGCGCTATAAGACCTAGAAGAAGTCTTCAGTCGTCAGTCTTCAGCTCAGTCCTCGGTTTGACGAGCGCGCCCGCGCTCGAGGGTCTCTGGCTGACGACTGACGACTGACGACTCTCCCTCTAGACCTCCTGGAAGAGGAACGGCCGCAGCACGTGAAGCCGCTCCCCCACGTCGCCATGCAGGTACCACAGGGTGGCGGCAACCGACGACAGCAGGGCGTTTCCGTC
>CAYTTU010000191.1:0-5819 GCA_964440905.1 uncultured Acidimicrobiia bacterium
GCCGATGAGAAGCTCCGCAATCTGCACCGCGTTGAGGGCCGCCCCCTTGCGGAGGTTGTCGCCCACGATCCACATGGCGATCCCACCGGGTCTCCCCACGGTCTCCCGCACCCGCCCGACAAGCACATCGTCGCGCCCCGCGGCATCCAACGGCGTAGGGATCTTGTCCTGCCACAGCTCGACCCCGGGGGCGGCGCCGATGAGAGAGCACGCCTCGTCCGCCCCCATCGGCCGTGCGAACCAGGCGGTCACCGCGACACCGTGCGAGACCATGACCGGCACCCGGACGCACGTCGGTTCCACCCTCACCCCGGGGGCGGAAAGGATCTTTCGGGTCTCGTTGACCAGCTTGAGCTCCTCATCGGTGTACCCATCGGCGGCGGCGCCCCCGGCGAACGGGATCACATTGAACCCGATCGGACGGGCATAGAACCCGGGCGGGGGCTGGCGCCACTCCCCGGTACGCAGGGCGTCGAAGTCCGCCGCAAAGTGGGTCGACTCCGCAGCGAGGGTGGCAATCCCCTTGTGACCCGACCCCGACACCGACTGGTACGAGCACGCCGTCAGATCGGTCAATACGGCGGCGCGGTGCAGCGGGGCAACACCCATCAGCATCACCATCGTCGTGCAATTGGGGTTGGCGACGATCCCGTGGTGCTGCGTGGCGGCAGCGTCGTTTACCCCGGCCACCACCAGCGGAACTGCCGGGTCCATACGAAAAGCGGAGGAGTTGTCCACCACAATCGCTCCGGCGGCGGCAAACCGCGGGGCGTGCTCCCGGGAGCGGTCGCCTCCGGCGGAGAACAGCGCCACCTCGATGCCGGAGGGGTTGGCCGTGGTGAGATCCTCCACCTCGACCTCGCCCCATTGGGTGGAAACCTTCGAACCGGCAGACCGCGCCGATGCCAGTAGCCGCAACTCAGCCACCGGGAAGTCGCGCCGTTCCAGAGTGGCCAGCATCTCCCGACCCACCGCGCCGGTGGCGCCAACGATGGCGGTGCGCACGCTCATGGGGCCTCCGCCGGGGTGGGTGGCTTGAAGGCGGCATGGAGCAAGCGGGTGGCCTCCTCGACGGCCCCCTCGGCGATCACACAGGACACCCGGATGGTGGAGGTGGAGATCATCTCGATGTTGATACCGGCGTCGGCGAGCACGGAGAACATTTTGGCGGCGACCCCGGGATATGAGCGCATTCCACTGCCTACGATCGTCACCCGCCCGATCGCATCGTCCACCTCGACCCCCGCCGCCGACTTGTCGGCAGCCACCTTCTCGGTGATCACCACCGCCTCGGCCAACAACTCGCGGGGGACCGTGAACGAGATGTCGGCGACCCCGCCACTGGAGACGTTCTGCACGATTATGTCCACCGAGATTCCGGCCTCGGCAAGGGCCCCGAACAGCGCCGCCGCCACCCCGGGGCGATCGGGAATCCCGCGCACCGTGATCTTCGCCTCCGACACGTCGTGCGCGATGCCGCTGACGATCGCCTGTTCCATCACGTTCTCCTTGACCCAGGTCCCGGTTCCGTCATGAAAGGACGACCGTACGTGGATCGGGACCCCGAATCGCTTGCCGAACTCTACGGAACGCGGCATCAATACCCGCGCCCCCGCCGCCGCCAGTTCCAGCATCTCATCGAACGAGACCTCGTCGAGTTTGCGAGCGTCGGGTACCACTTGGGGATCGGCCGTGAACACGCCGTCGACATCCGAGTAGATCTCGCAGGCGTCCGCATGCAGCGCCGCAGCCATTGCCACCGCGGTGGCGTCGGACCCGCCTCGTCCCAGGGTGGTGATCTCCTTGGTGTCGGGCGACACACCCTGAAAACCGGCCACGATGACCACCTTCCCGGCCTCCAGACCCTCTACGACCCGGATGGGGCGGATGTCGGTGATCTTGGCGTGCCCGTGCGAAGTGTCGGTGAGGATCCCGGCCTGGGAACCGGTGAGGCTCATCGCCTCGATGCCGTTGTCGCGGATCGCCATGGCGAGCAGCGCCATCGAGATGCGCTCCCCCGCGGTGAGCAGCATGTCCATCTCCCGGGGATGGTGCTGCGAACTCACCTCGGCGGCGAGTCGGATCAACTCGTCGGTGGTGTGACCCATCGCCGACACGATCACCACGAGTGAGTCTCCGGACCGCTTGCGGTCGGCGACACGCCGAGCCACCGCCGCAATCCGCGAGGCATCGCCGACCGAGGTGCCGCCGTATTTCTGCACGACTAGAGGCATGAGAGGGATGGTACGGGGCGTGGCGTTACGAGTTACCAGTTTCCAGTTACCAGGAGGGCAACTTGGCAACTGGCAAACGGCAACTTCCTAACCTCGGCTCATGCTCGGACGCCTCCCTGCCCTCGCCGTCACCGCCCTCCTCGTCAGCTCCTGTGGCTCTGACACTGCGCCCGCCGTGTCCCCGGCGTACCAACGATTCCGCGACCAGCCGACGGCATGCGGGGGGGAGCAGCCCGAGCCGGCCCGAGCACTCTCCTTCGCCGCGCCCGACGAGATCGGTGTCGCCGCGCCGCTGACCGCAACTCTGCACACCTCGTGCGGAGACATCACAATCGAGCTCCGACCCGACCTGGCGCCGGTGACCGTGAACTCGTTCGTGTTCCTCGCCGAGGGGGGGTACTTCGACGGCACCGTCTCGCACCGCATCCTCTCCGGGTTCGTGGTCCAGCTCGGCGACCCGACTGCCACCGGGACCGGGTCCCCCGGGTACCGCCTCCCTGACGAGCTGCCTGGGTCCGGTTTCGTCTACGAAGCCGGGGTGGTGGCCATGGCCAACGGTGGTCCCAACACCGGCGGAAGCCAGTTCTTCATCGCTTTCGATGAGCTCGGACTCGACCCGGACTTCACGGTGTTCGGATTCGTCACCAGCGGCGCCGACACCTTGAACCGGATCGCCGCCATACCCGTTGGCGTCAATGCGGCCACCGGGGAGCCATCCCTTCCACTCCATACCCTTTATGTGGAGAGGGTGAGCATCGACCGGTGAGCATCGATCTGCATCTGCACTCCCGCTGGTCGGACGGCTCCGACGACCCGGCCCGACTGGTGGACCTCGCCGTCGCCGCCGGCCTCTCGGCGATGGCCCTGACAGATCACGACAACTTCGACGGGATCACCGACGCCCGCGCCGCTGCCGCCGGACGCATCGAGTTCGTCCCCGGCGTGGAGCTTTCGATCGAGTGGGGAGTCGGCGGACTGCACCTCCTCGGCTGGTGGGTGGAGCCGGGCTCGCCGCTCGACCTCGGTCTCGTTGACATCCGCAGCGGCCGGGAGGAGCGCAACCTCGAAGTGATCGCCGCACTCAACTCCCTGGGATATCCGGTCACCTACGAGAGGGTGCTGCAGATCTCCGAGAAGGGGGTGACGGGACGCCCCCACATCGCTCAGGCTCTGGTCGAGATCGGCGCGGTAGCCACCGAGGCCGAAGCCTTCGACCGGCTCCTCACCACCGGTGCCCCGGCTTATCGGGACCGCAAGCGGCTGACCATGGAACTGGCGGTGAGCCTGATTCGGGAGTCGGGAGGTGTGGCCGCCGTGGCCCACCCTCATACGGTGGCCTCGAGCGCCGATGGCTTCTCCGCAGCCTTCGCCCGCTTCGCCGAGTCAGGGGTTGCAGGAGTGGAGTGCTGGTATCCCGAGTACTCCCGGGAGCAGCGGGAGGCGATGGCCCGGATGGCAGCCCGACACGGCCTCGTCCCCACCGGGGGAAGCGACTACCACGGCGCCCACAAGCCCGACCTGGCGGTCGGTACCGGCCGGGGCGACCTGGCGGTACCAGACCGGGTGCTGGAGGAACTCGCAGCCCGACGCCCGTAGCCCGACGCCCGACGCCCGACGCCCGCTGCCCCGGCCCCGGTACCCGGTGTCGTCGGAGGGAGGCCCAAATCCGATACCGCAGCTGCCCGCGACCCTAACCCCTCACCCCTAACCCCTGGTCGGGAGTCGGGAGTCGGGAGTCGGGAGGCGGGAGGCGGGAGGCGGGAGGCGGGAGGCGGGCGCTGACAGCTTCTCCTAAGGCACTAGTCCCTTCCGCCGATATATCCACGTGGCCAATCTGCGCGGTGTCCTCGACCGCTTCGCTGCTCCCGTGGACTTCGGGCCGATTCGCCCGTGGACCCAGCTCATCCGTGGCGGCGTGGCCCTGGCAGTTCTCCTCGGATGCGGCGTCGCCTACCTCTCGGGAGAGACCGCGGTGGCGGTGCCGGCCGTGGCCTCTGCCGTTGACCTCACCCACGCCCTGGCCCGGGGGCGGCGCCGCGCCGGGATCACCGAGTCGCTTCTGGTGGATGCGGCCTGCTTGCTGGCCGCCACCAGCGTCCTCACTCACGTCGATCAGATCCTGGTAGCCGCCACCGCATTCATGTTGGCGGCGGCCCTGGTGTTCGGCGGGGCCCGGAGCGCCCTGACGGTGATGGCCGGTTCCGGAGCGATGATGGTGCTCCGCTTCTCCGTGGTTCCGGTGCCGGATCCGGTGTACGAGTCCCACGGCGGCGTCCTGGTCTGGGCCTCGGTGACCGTGCTGCTCATCGGCGTCGCGGTGGCTCTGCTCGCCTCCGGGGCATCGGTGGCCACCGCCAGGAGAAATCAGGAGGCCGCCCACGTCGCCGAGCGCCGGGCCGCAGAGATGAAGAACGAGTTCGTCTCGATGGTCACCCATGAACTGCGCACCCCGCTCACCAACATCGCCGGGTTCGCTATGACCTTGCGGGACTCCTGGGATGATCTGTCCCGCGAGGACGCCGACGAGTTCCTGCGGATCATCGTCGGCGAGGCCGAGCAACTCGCCAACATCGTCGAGGACGTGTTGGCCATTCCCCGTCTCGAAGCGGGCAAGCTCTTGGTCGAGACCACCGACTTCGCGCTGCAGCCTGCGGCCTTCCGGATCACCGACCTGATATTCCCGGCAGGTGGCGACCGCTCCGCCTCGGTGTCGATCAGCGGAAAGGTTCGGGTGCATGCCGACCCGAATCGGGTCGAGCAGATCCTGCGCAACCTGCTGGAGAACGCCAAGAAGTATGGCGGTGACGAGGTGCTGGTCGACGCCACCCGCGACGGCGACGAGTGGGTGGTGATCGTCTCGGACAACGGACCCGGGGTACCCGCCGAGCACCGCGAACGAATCTTCGGGGTCTTCGAACAGGCCTCCAGCGGCGATGCCCGCACCTCCTCGGGCTTCGGCCTCGGGCTTGCTGTCGCCCGCCACCTGGTCGAAGCGATGGAGGGACGCATCTGGTACGAGCCGGGATTCCCCGTGGGCGCCCGGTTCTGCTTCACCCTCCCCGCGGCTGCGGACCGGTTCGCAGCCGAACACGCCGCCTGAGCTCAGCCGGCGGAGACCTCACCCTCGCGACGCACCGGTCGACGCAGCAGCGGCGGCGCCGAGACCGGCTTGACCAGCCCGGTCGCAACCCACTTTCCCGGGACCGGTCGCTCCGGAGGGACCGCGGCCGCGGCGCGAACCTCCTCCTCCAACCGGGACAGGGCGGCCACGATCGCCGCGGCGAGCAACGGGCCGGGGTCGGGTGCAATGTCCATCAATGCACCTCGACCAGCTCGATGAGAGTTCCGGTAAGCGCCCGGGGGTGGACGAACGCGATGCGATGCCCCGCCCCCCCGATCCGCGGCTCCCGATCGATCAGCTCGGCTCCGGCAGCAGCGAGATGGGCCAGGGCGGCGTCGAGGTCGGTCACCTGGATCGCGATATGGTGCAGCCCCGGGCCGCGCCGCTCGAGAAATCGCCCGACCGGCGTATCCGTTCCGAGCGGGGTCAGTAGCTGAAGATAGGAACCGCCGAGTGGGACCATC
>CAYTTU010000192.1:0-6891 GCA_964440905.1 uncultured Acidimicrobiia bacterium
GCCTCCCCGGGGGTCTCCACCACCACCGGAGCGGCGGCGGACCGCAGCACCGCGCCAAGCACCTCGGGCGGGATCTCCCCGTCGCCCAGGTTGGCGTGGCGGTCGCGATTCGATCCGTGCGGGTCGCGGGAGTCGTTGCAATGCACCAGGTCGATGCGGCCCGTGGCAGCTCGCACCCGGTCGACCAGAGTTGCCATGTCCTCGCCGGCCGCCCAGGCGTGACAGGTGTCGATCACGGCACCGACCTCGAACTTGCCGATCGCCGCCCACAGCGGGGCGTAGTTGTCGCACTCGCGCAGGATGGCGTTGCCGCCCCCGGCGGTGTTCTCCAGCAGCACCGGCACCGCCAGCTCCACCGACTCCAGTGCCTTACGCCACCGCTCCCACCCCACTTCGAGCTCCTCGTCGTCACCGACGTGCCCGCCGTGGACGATCACCCCGGCGGCTCCAATGGCCGCGGCGGCCTCGAGGGTGTCGGCCAGGATCTTGCGACTGGGAATGCGGATCCGATTGTTGGGGGAGCCGACATTCACCAGATAGGGGGCATGAACGTAGATCGGTATCGCGCTGGCCAACAGTGCATCGGCATCGGAACGCGCCGGCGGCGCCTTCCACGACTGCGGGTTGGAGAGAAACAGTTGCACCAGGTCGGCGCCTCGGGCCGCGGCAGCGGCCTGGGGATCCTCGGTGGGTACGTGGGCGCCGACCCGGATCACGTCGTCGCGGTGCGGCGGTGCACCCGGGGATCGAGCAGCGGGGCGATTTGCTCGGGGGGACGATCCCAGTCCTCGGCCCAGATGTGGAGCCACGGCGGATCGGCGACGGCACCGGCGGGGTCGAATGGCACCAACGAGGGATCGTCGAGATGCAGTGACAGCACCGGAACTTCGGCACCGTCGGCGTCGCGCACCCCGGAGCGCACCTCGACGATCGACTCCCAGGGGAATAGGCGCGCCGGATGCCCGAAGCCGTCGACGCGGATCGAGATTCCCTCTTCTGAGGTCCGCAGCACGGGCCGGGGACGCAGCAGTCCGTTGGTGGCGTACGCCATCGCGCCCAGGCCACTCCAGAGCAGCACTACCCCGAAACCGAGATCGCGCCGCCGCTGTGCCTGCCCGTCGTGGGTGAGGATCTGGGCGGTTACGGGAACCGTGTTGCCCTGCTCATCGACGGTTTGGCCCACGGTGGCGGTATAGGTGGCCGGCTTGGACACCCAGCGGTGGGTGACCAACATGTCCTGCGCCAGCAGGACCGTCAGCGACCCCATAACCAGGATCAGGGTGAGCCGCCACGGGGAGCGCATCACGGAGATGTTCACGTTGGGAGCGTAACGGGCGTTGTCGAGTTGAGAGTTCAGAGTTCAGAGTTCAAAGTTCAGAGTCCGGATGTCCGACTCCAAACTCTCAACTCCAAACTCCAAACTCCCAACTCCCAACCACTATTTCCCGAATCTCCGGTCGCGTCCGGTGAAGTCGCGCAGGGCGCGCAGGAAGTCGACCCGGCGGAAGCCGGGCCAGTGGACGTCCACGAACGAGTACTCGGCGTACGCCGCCTGCCACAACAGGAACCCGGAGAGGCGCGACTCGCCGCTGGTTCGGATTACCAGATCGGGGTCGGGCAGGTCGGCGGTATACAGATGGCGGGCGATGGCCCCGGCGTCGATCGCCTCCGCCATGTCGGCGGCGGCGACCCCTTCGGCAGCAAGCTTGCCCACCAAATCGCGCACCGCGTCGACTATCTCCTGGCGCCCCCCGTAGGCGACGGCAATGGTGAGACGACGCTCCCCGGTGCCTGAGCGACGGCTTAGGTTGCCCGCCGCGCTACGGAGCGGCTCGGGGATCAGATCCAGGCTCCCGATCACGCCCACCCGAAGACCTTCGCCGCCGCGGGTCTCCGGAAGGCGGTCGAACAGGTCGCCGAGCACCCCGAAGTAGGGCTCCAACTCGGCGGCAGGGCGGTCCAGGTTCTCCCGCGATAGCAGCCAGCAGGTGAGGGCGGGCACCTCGAGGTCGCGGCACCACCCGAGGAACTCGACGAACTTGTCCATACCCGCCCGGTAGGAGGCGGCGTAGTCGGCCATGCCGGTGCGACGGGCATAGCGGCGGTGTCCGTCCAGGATGACGCCGATGTGATGTGGCAGCCGCGACCGGTCGAGGCCGCGCACCAGACGCTCCTCGTACAGCCGGTACAGCGGTCGGGTCACCCCCGCCCGGACCGACGCTCTGCTCACCGCGGTCCTCCCTGGCCGGGCCGGTCAGGTCCCGGTCCCCGCCAGCCTATTGGCCCGGCCGATTCAGGGAACCAAACCGCACGCCGTGATGCCATCGAGGAACCCGTCCTTGAAGGCATCGAAGCGCTTGAACGCTGACGCCTCACCCTCCACACCTGGCGTTCCCGACAGGGCCAGGAACCCGGCAATCGACTCCTCGAGGTCGCCGGCGGTGAGCACGATCAGGATGCGCTCGTCGCCGAGGGTGAGGGCCGCGGTGAACACACCGGAGAGGCAGTCCACCTCGAGTTGGGCGGCTTCGCCCTCGGTGGCCCGACCTGCCCTGGTCTGCACCGCCCGGCTCCATTCATTGGCCAGAACCAGGCCGATGGCCATGTCGCCGATGTCGTTGTACAGCGCCGGGAAGAGGTTGGCGTCATCCCAGGCGACGAAGTCCTCGGCGGCGCAATAGAAGGCGTTGCCCTCGTAGAACCCGGGCGGGGGTTGGAAGCCGCCGCAGGTGGGCACGTCGCCCGCCGGGTCGTAGGGGATGGCCGCCGACACCGGCACCCACTCCCCGCCGAACACGTCGGGGTACACGATGCCCCAGAAGGCCTCCAGCGCGTCGATCAGTAGCGGGGCCGTGTCCTCATAGGGGAGGTCGACATCCTCACCCTGGGCGAGAAGGTCGAGACCAATTGCGGAGGAGATCACGATGTCGTCCCGGGGCAGGTCCTCGTATTCGCCGCAACGGCTCGCCCCGGACTCGAACCCGTCGAAGAAGGCGTTGAGCCGGTCGAAGGAGAGACCGTGGGCGCCTTCACCGTGCGGGGCAGTGCCCAGCGTGTCGCCGATGAGCACGAACCCGGCCATGGCCTCCTCGAGATCACCAGGCGCCAGCCCCATGACCTCGCTCTCCCCGTTGGAGACGCGGGCCGTCCAGGCGCCGGCGAGACAGTCCGCCTGGAGCTCGGACACGATCGTCGGGCTCTGCGAGTCGTCGAACCCGAACCGCTCTTGGATGGCATGACCCCACTCGTGGGCGATCACCAGAGAGACTGTGAAGTCGCCGTACTGCTCGTACAACGGAGCCATGAGACCTTCGGCATCCCACTGGATGGTGTCCTCGAAGCCGCAGTAGTAGGCGTTGCCCTGGTACCCCGACGGGGGGAGCGGCGCCCCGCAGGTGGGAACGTCCCCCTGAGACACGAAGTACGGCCCATTGATGATTGGCGTGGTGTAGGCCGCCTGCCAAACCGCCGGGAACTCATCGGCCCAGAAAGCGTCGAGGTCCGCCACGCTGGCCGCGATCTGCTCGTCCATGGTGGCGAAGGGCACAAACCCACTGCCGGCCGAGGTGGTGCCGGAGGTGTCGGCGGTGCGGAGACACAGGTCGATGATCTCCACCGCCAGCGGGTCGGATCCGATGTTCGGGGTGTTCTCGGAGTAGTCGAAGAACTCCTCGAGCGTGAGCCGCTGCTGGTACTCCTCGATGGTGCAGCGACACAGTTCCTCGCCGGCCTCGGGCTCGCAGCCCTCCATGTAGGCATCGACGATCTCGGAGGGGTAGCGCTCCCCGGTGGAGGCCGCCGTCGTGGTGGCGCCTGCGCTAGTGGTGGTGCCCGACACCGTCGTCACCGTGGCGTCGTCATCTCCGCACGCCACAGCCACCAGGACCAGAACCAACACGGGTATTAAGACTCGCCTCATCGCCGCGGCCTCCTCCAGCCTCGCCACGGTCCCGGTCGGGGGGCGGTGTCGGCGAGGGTCTCCACCGCGATTCTGGGCTCGAACAGATCTGCGATGCGCTCCGCCAACCATCGGTCGAAGGGATGGTCGGACTCGGTGATGGCGGCATAGGCCCGATCCGAGTCGGTCGACTCGGTGAAGATCATGGCGTAGTCCCCCCCACCGACCGGGGCCCGGCACACCACCTGGCGGGTGATGCCACGGCGACGATGCGACTCGGCCCACTCGATGCGACGCGCCCCCATCAGGTCCCGAATGAACGAGTCGAACTCGGCGGCGCGGCCGGGACGGATCTTCATCACGTAGATGGTGGGGAGCACCGCGACGTCCTCTCGGCGTAAGTTTGGAGTTTGGAGTTTGGAGTTTGAAGTCGGACTCTGAACTCCAAGCTCCAAACCCTCGACTCCTTCGGCGCGCAGCGTAGCCGGGGAGGAGCCCGATTCCGCCGGACCGCCCTCCGCATATCCTCGGCTGCCGCCTAGCCTCGCGTGCCCCATGAAGATTCTCGTCACCGGCGCCACCGGCTATATCGGCGGCCGCCTCGTTCCCAGGTTGCTCGACGCCGGTCACGAGGTGCGCTGTGCGGTGCGCAACCCCAGCAAGCTGACGCTATACCCGTGGCGCGACCGGGTCGAGGTGGTGCGCGGGGACGCTCTCGATGAGCGCTCCATCAAGGAGGCATTGATCGGCTGTGATGCCGCGGTGTACCTGGTGCACTCGATGGCTTCGGGCTCCGAGTTCGCTCGGCTCGACCGGCGCGCCGCCGCCAATTTCCGTGCCGCCGCCGAGGATGCCGGCCTGGGACGGATCGTCTACCTGGGTGCGCTGGGTGACGATGGTGGCACCCGCTCCCGCCACCTGCAGAGCCGCCACGAGGTGGGGAGGATTCTCGCCGCGGGCAACACCGCCACCACCGAGGTGCGGGCGGCGGTGATCATCGGCTCCGGTTCACTCTCCTTCGAGATGCTGCGCTCCCTCACCGAGGTACTGCCGGTGATGGTCACTCCCAAGTGGGTCCGCACCCGCTGCCAGCCGGTGGCGGTAAGCGACGTGCTCGAGGTGCTGCGCGGCGCGGTCGAGGACCGCTCCGCCGAGCACCGGGTACTCGAGGTGGGCGGACCCGAGGTGCTCACCTACGCCGAGATGATGCAGATCTATGCCCAGGAGGCGGGTCTGCGCCGCCGGCTGCTGATACCCGTACCCCTGCTCACCCCCTGGCTGTCGTCGTGGTGGATCGGGTTGGTCACCCCGCTGCCTCCCAAGGTCGCCCGGCCCCTGGTGGAGAGCCTGCGTACCGAGGTGGTGGCCACCACCCCCCAGGATCTGGTGCCGATCGAGCCGACCCCGTTCCGCACCGCGGTGCGTCGGGCTCTGAGTCGGCTCCCCGGAGGCGTGATCACCCGCTGGTCGGACGCCGCTTCGCAACCCGCGGCGCCGGTGCCAACCGATCCGGCGTGGTCGGGAGGCACCGTGTTCATGGACCGCCAGGTGATGCCCACCGACACCGATGCCGACCATCTCTATTGGGCCTTCAGCCGCATCGGCGGACGGGCGGGCTACTACGGCCTCGACTGGGCGTGGCGGATCCGGGGAATGCTCGACCGCCTGGTGGGCGGGGTCGGCCTCAGACGAGGGCGGCGCCATCCCACCGAGGTCCGCATCGGTGAAGCGGTGGACTGCTGGCGGGTGGAGGACGTGGTCCCCGGCAAGAGCCTGCGACTCCACGCCGAGATGCGGCTCCCCGGTGACGCCTGGCTGGAGTGGGAGATCCGCGACACCGAGTTCGGCACCGACCTGACCCAGACCGCCTGGTTCCGCCCCCGCGGGTTGGCGGGGCGGTTCTATTGGTACTTCATGCTGATCCCGCACCGCCTCGTCTTCCCGCGCATGGCGCATCGCATCACCGCCGCAGCCGAAGAGCGCGGCTTTTCCTGCCGGTGACCGCAGTCATGTTCGCTTCGGCCGCGGTAGCGGCGGGAGCCTTCGCGCTGCTGTGGCTCGTCAGCCTCGCGGTACGCAACTCCTCGATCGTCGACCCATTCTGGGGACCGGCTTTCGCCGTGGTCGCTTGGACCGGGTACCTGATCGCCGACGACCCAGGGGGGCGCGGGCTCCTCGTGGCGGTGCTGGTCACCGTGTGGGGCATGCGGCTCGGACTGCACCTCACGGTGCGCAACCGCGCCAAGGGCGAGGACTTCCGGTACCAGGCGTTCCGGCGACGCTGGGGAGCCCGGTATCCGGTGGTGAGCCTGTTCACAGTGTTCCTCCTCCAGGCACTGTTGCTCTGGGTGGTGTCGCTTCCGGTGCAGGCCGCCATGTCGACCGGCGGCACTCCCGGACCCCTTGCTGCAGCCGGACTGGCGGTGTGGGCGGTGGGGTTCTTCTTCGAAACGGTGGGCGACCTGCAGCTGGTCCGCTTCAAGGCCGACCCGGCCAACAAGGGAAAGGTGATGGACCGTGGCCTGTGGGGGCTCACCCGCCATCCGAATTACTTCGGTGACTTCACCGTGTGGTGGGGGCACTTCCTGGTGGCGTTCTCGGGTTGGAACATGGCATGGACCGTGATCGGACCCATGGTGATGTCGTTCCTGCTGCTGCGGGTCAGCGGCGTCACCCTGCTGGAGAAGTCGCTGGCGAAGCAGAAGCCGGGATACGCCGAGTACACGGCGCGCACCAACGCGTTCTTCCCCGGCCCGGAGAAGTCCCGAGTCATGAGCCATGAGCCATGAGCCAGAAGAAGAAGAAGTCCTGAGTCCTGAGTCCTGAGTCCTGAGTCCTGAGTCCTGAGCCAGATTCCGGACTCTGAACTCTGAACTCTGAACTCCGAACTCAGGACTTCCAGAATTTCCGGACTCTGGACTCATGACTCATGACTCATGACTTCCAAGTGGCACAACTCGTCCAGCCTGCCAAACTCACCGTCCGCGACGAAG
>CAYTTU010000193.1:0-4174 GCA_964440905.1 uncultured Acidimicrobiia bacterium
GCCAGAGCGCTGCTCTGAGTTCGGAGTTTGGAGTTTGGAGTTCGGAGTCAGATCGGACCGTCCGACTCCAAACTCTCAACTCCAAACTCTCAACTTTCGTCCCTTGTTGCCGCGTCGCCGTCACTAGGGAACGCTCCCGTCACCACGAAGGTGACATGCTCGGCGATGTTGACCGCGTGATCGCCGATCCGCTCCAGATAGCGACCGATCCGCGACAGTTCGATGGCGAGGTCGAATCCGATGTTGTCGCTGTTGCGCCCGATCAGGTGATACAGCTCCCCGACCACGGAGTCGACGTCGTCGTCGGCGCGGTCGATCGCCGGGGCGGCGTGCGGATCGAGGTTGCGCAGCGCCTCGAGACCGCGGGCAAACAACTCGGTACTTCCCCGGGCGAGCCGGGCCACCAGGGAGTGAATCGCTGGGGGCATGGTGTATCCCTCGCGGCGCAGCAGCCCCTTGGCGCCATTTACCGCCAGGTCCCCGGACCGTTCGATCTCGTAGAGGATCCGGGTCGAGGCCACCAGAAAGCGGAGATCACCAGCCACCGGCTGCTGGCGGGCCATGATCTCGAACACCCGGAACTCGAGCCTCGAGTAGTGCTGGTCGATCTCCTCGTCGGCTCCCACCACGGTTCGAGCCAGGTCGAGCCGGTTGTCGAGCAGAGCTTCCGCCATGCGGCGGGTGTTCTCCAACACCAGGGCGCCGAGCTCAAGCATGCCCGTCTTGATCTCGTCGAGTTCCCCGGCGAAGCGGCCCCGGGCGTCGTGGTGGTCGGTGGTCATGGGCTGGCTCCCTCTCAGCCGAATCGGCCGGTGATGTAGTCCTCGGTCGCCTTCTGCGCCGGCTTGGTGAAGATCTTCCCGGTGTCGTCGAACTCTACGAGCCGACCGGTGCGCGCCCCGGTCTCCTCGACGTCGACGGTGAAGAACGCGGTGCGGTCGGAAACACGAGCCGCCTGCTGCATGTTGTGGGTCACGATGATGATCGTGTACTCCTTCTTGAGTTGCAGCATCAACTCTTCGATCTTGAGCGTTGCGATCGGGTCGAGGGCGGAGCAGGGTTCATCCATCAGGACCACATCGGGGCTCGTGGCGATAGCCCGGGCGATGCACAGACGCTGCTGCTGTCCGCCCGACAGGGCCAAAGCCGGGTCCTTCAGCTTGCTCCTCACCTCGTCCCAGAGTGCGGCGTGCTCCAATGTGCGTTGCACCAAGTCGTCCATATCATGACGGGTCCCCTTGAAGCCGTTGATCCTTGCCCCCCAGGCGATGTTGTCGTAGATCGACTTGGGAAACGGATTCGGCTTCTGGAACACCATGCCGATCCGGCGGCGGATCTCGACGGGGTCGACATCGGGTGCGTATATGTCCTCACCGTGATAGAGCACCTCTCCTTCGACCCGTGCCGAGGGAATTAGGTCGTTCATCCGATTGAGCGACCGCAGCACGGTCGACTTCCCGCATCCGGACGGTCCGATCAGAGCCGTGATCTCGTTGATGGCGAACTCGAGGGACACCTCGGCAACGGCGCGGAAGTCGCCGTAGGAAACCGTCATGTGACGCGTCTCGATGACCACCTCAGGGCGGTCACCGCCAGCCGACCTCGGGCCAGGGCCGCTCCCCACCTGGACGGCGAGGTGGAGCGGCGTCGTGGGGTCGGACGCCGTCGTGCCAGCGTGGTCGGGGCGCTCGGCCATCACGTCATTCTCCTCGAGTAGCGATTACGCAGCATCACTGCCGCGGCATTGAGGACCAGCAGCATGATCAACAGGGCGAGGCTCGCCGCAGCGGCGAGATTGCGGAACTCCTCTTGCGGATACGTAGTCCACTGGAAGATCTGGATGGGCAGAGCGGTGAACTTGGAGAACAGCCCGGTCGGGTCGAAGGTGATGAAACTGGCTGCTCCAACAAGGATCAGCGGCGCGGTTTCCCCGATCGCCCGGGCGACGGCGAGGATCGTGCCCGTCAAGATGCCGGGCATCGCCACCGGCAGCACCTGGCTGCGTACGGTCTGCCAACGCGTCGCACCGAGGGCCAGCCCGGCGTGTCGCAATGAGCTCGGGACGGCTCGAATCGCCTCCTGCGAGCTGATGATCACCACGGGCAGCGTGAGCAACCCCAGGGTCAGACCTGCCGAGAGCACGGTTCGCCCTTGAGTCAGAGGTTCGAGCACTCGCACAAAGACGGCCAGCCCCAGCATGCCGTACACGATCGAAGGCACTCCGGCGAGGTTGTTGATGTTCGTCTGGATCAGATCCGTGAAACGGTTGCGGGAGGCGAACTCCTCGAGGTAGATGGCGGCCCCGACCCCCACGGGCACGGCGAACAACACTGCGATGAGGAGTAACCAGGCGGAGCCGAGGATGGCGGTGCGGATCCCGGCCAGCTCGGGGATGGAACTCGCCGGCGTGGTCAGGAACGAGCGGTTGAGCCAAGCTCGCCACTGGAAGTCGACCTGGTCGAATGTGTAGTCCGGGAACCGCTCCGGATTCTCGATGAAGGAGGTGCGAACTTCTTCCTCGAACGCCGCGCCATTCAGCAACGACGGGAACAAACCGTTGGAGGCGATGATGTCCGGTTGGATCACGCGCTCCAGGACGAGCAGATAGACGTTCTGGGCATCCCGAACCGGGGCAGTGCACCCCACCGGGGGTTCGGCAGCCGTGCACAGTCCGTCCCAGGTGGCCTGGTCCTCGAAGATCAGGCGATCCGCAAAGAACCGCTGATCCCGCTCGAGGCGGCGGCCGACGTTGTTGTTGATCCCACCCTGGAGCGCAGTGACCAGGTCTTCCTTGGGCAGGTCGTGGAGCGCGACGTCGGCCGGGTCGTACCCAAGGCGGGCAACAACCGACTCCTCCTCCTCCTGGTTGACGATTGCGACCAGGCCGAACGAGTCGTCGACGATGGTGAACAGGATCGTCGCCAGCGCAACCACCGCCAACATGAGCAGGCCGAGAAAGCCGACATGCGCCCAACGCCCGCGCCGCGCCCGGCGGTCGACGAGCTTGCGATACGCGGCGTGGTCGGGGAATCCGACCTCGCGTTCGGGGACGCTCATTCGTACACCTGCCGAAAGCGCCGGACGATCCTCCGGCTGACAGAATTGAGCACCAGGGTCATGACGAACAGAGCGAGGCCGATGGCGAAGATCGAGTTGTAGTCGACCGTGTTGTAGGAGAGGTCGCCGTTGGCGGTGATGGCGATGTACCCGGTCATGGTCTGGGCCCCATCGAACGGGTTGAGCATGGCGCCCGGATCGGACCAGCTGAAGTTGCGCGGCGAGGCGCCGGCCGCCAGGGTCACGACCATCGTCTCGCCGACGGCACGCGAACCCGCTACGACGACACCTGCGGCGATGCCCGACAGCGCAGCCGGCAGCACGATCCGGCTGGCCACCTCGAACCGGGACGCCCCGAGGGCGTATGCCGCTTGCCGCAGCGACCCGGGCACGGCCGACATGGCGTCCTCCGCCAGCGAACTGATCAGTGGGACGATCAGGATGCCGACCACGATGCCCGCCGACAATACGTTGAAGAAGCCAACCCGGCTGGTCCCGAAGAGGTCCCGCAGGATCGGCGTCATGAAGGTCACCGCGAAGAAGCCGAAGACGACCGTGGGAATACCGACCAGGACCTCCAACGCTGGCTTGACGATCCTGCGCACCCGCTCCGTGGCGTACTCGGAGAGGTAGATCGCGCTGCCGAGTCCGATCGGTACCGCCACGATCAGGGCGATGACAGTGATCAGTGTGGTTCCAAGCACCAGCGGCCAGATCCCGAACTGGCCGGCCTGGGGGAGCCACTCGGTCTTGGTGAGGAAGTCCCAGAGGTCGACCTGTTCGTCCTCGAAGAAGAGGAGCGACTCCTTGCCGAGTTCCCACAGGATCCCGATGGTGATGGCGATCGACAGGGCGCCGGCGAGGAACAGGAGCAGGACGATTCCCCGCTCGAGGGGACGGCGGCGCCCGCGAAGGTTCGGTTGGGAACTGTGCTGGGCGTCGGCCATGGTCTTCCCCTGAGGGATCGATGGTGGAGAAGCTAGCGGGGGTGGTCCCGGCCGGTCGAAACCGGCCGGGACCAACCCGGCGAGGGAGAGTCGCCGACTGGCTAGAAGCCGGCTGCTTCGATGATGTGGTCCGCGGCCTCCTGCAGCGCGGCGTCGGGGGCGGGGAAGTA
>CAYTTU010000194.1:0-2971 GCA_964440905.1 uncultured Acidimicrobiia bacterium
GCCTACTCGGCCCCGATCGACACCTTCGGGTTCCAGATGTTCCCCGAATCGTCGCAATGGCGCGCCGACATCCATCGCGTGCTCGCCGACGGCACTCGCATCGACGTCCGCCAACCGTGGCCCGGGGAATATCGCTGGGAGACGCTGGTGGACGCCCGGGGTCTCGGCGCCCCGTTCGATCTGCACCACGCCGACGCCGGTCTGGCGGCGACGGTGCATCTGTTCGAGGCGGCACTCGACTGGGTGGCCGCCAACACCCCGGCGGATACCGAGACGACGTACCTCGAGGCCGTGGTGACCCTGGTGGACAACGGCCGCACCCCGACGACCGTCGTCTTGACCAGCGAGCGGCGCCGATGAGCCTGGGGCGGCTCGATGCCCCCATCGACCCCCGCCCCCTGGTGCCGCTGCGCATGGCGGTGGGGCCGCTGGTGCTCCTCCACCTCGCCCCGTTCCTGGAACGTGCTGCCTCAGGGATCATCTACCGCGATCGGTTCTGGCTTCCATACGCGGATTGGTATCCCCATCTCCCCCGGGCGCTCTACGTGGCAATGCTGTGGTCGGTGGTGATCGCCGGGTTCCTGGTGACGATGGGGCTCATCACTCGCGTGGCCGCCTGGTGGTGCGCCGCCGGAGTGGCCTACAACCTGTTTCTCAGCCAAACCCACTTCCACCACAACCGGGCCTTCCTGCTGATCCTGCTGGTCGGCGTGGCGGTGCTCCCCACCGGAAATGCTGTCTCCCGCGATCGCCGCTTCGGCACCCCGGCGGTTCTGGGGCGCGGCGGCGGAAGAGGACTGGCTCTTGCCGTGCTGCGTCTCGAGATCGCCGCGGTCTACCTCGCTTCGGGCGCCTCCAAGCTCCTTGACGGCGACTGGTGGGGAGGCACCGTCACCCGGCTGCGTGTCGTCGCAGGAAGGGACCGCCTCGGCAGCGTCCCCGATGCGCTGGTCGATGTGCTGCTCGACCCCGGCTTCCACGCCTGGGCGGCAAAGGCGATCGTGCTCACCGAGATCCTCATCGGGCTGGGCCTGCTGTGGAGACGCACCCGCCTCGCCGCGGTGTGGGTGGCGATCCCGTTCCACCTCGCCATCGAGGCTACCGCCGCGGTCCAGGTCTTCTCGTGGGCCGCCCTGGCTGCACTGGTGATCTGGGTCACACCGACGGCGCACGACCGAACTGTGAGAGTGCGCCGGCCTGCCGTCGCACGGCTGATACGAACCCTGGATTGGACCGGCAGATTCCGCATCGAGCAGTCACCCGGTGGCTTGGCGCTGGTCGACCGCGACGGCACGGTGCACCACGGAGGCAGCGCTGCCCGACTCATCGCCTCCCGGCTGCCGCTCGGGTTCCCGGTGGCGGCGCCGCTCACCGTGCTGCGCGATCGGCGCACCCTCTACTCTGGCGCGATGCCGGAAGAGGGAGAACGATGACCGAGCCGACGCCGCTGTGGCAGACGCGCAGGTTCCGCATCGCCGTGGTCGCCGGCTTGGTCGGTGCGGTCGCCCTGATGCTGATACTGCAGAACTTCGACACCACCGAGGTGCAGTTCCTCTTCTGGCGCGCCCAAGCCCCGCTCGCCGGGGTGATCTTCACCTCGATACTCGTCGGAGCGGGACTTCAGGTGGCGGCTCGCTTCGTGCTGCAGCGCCGCAAGAAGATGCGCCAGGCTGCCCAGCCGGGCCCTGCCGGCGAGTCCAACTAGGACCGCCTAGTTGTAGCGGGGTCCTTGATACCGCTTGGGGGCGCGTCCGGTCAGCTCGGGCGGTCCCCACGTGTCGTGGTACCACACGTTGCGCAGCATCAACCGCGCCTGCTCGATCCAGTTGCTCAGCGTGGCGGCCCGCGGTGTCTTCTTGTCGAGCCGTTCCATCGCGGCGGCGATCGCCACCTCTTCGGCCAAATCCATCGGGTTGCGGGTGCTGAGGTCCACCACCCCCGACACCCCGGCGCGCACCAGCAGGCGGGCATAGTCGTCATCGACACCCTTGAGCCGAATCAGGTCGCTGCGATGAACCCAGTCGGCGATTCGGCGCACCCCGATCTTGGTGGTCGCCGCGATCTCGGAGCGGCCGTCCGGGGTGCTCCCCCACTTGAGCAGCTGGTCGGTGTTCTTGATGCCGGCCTTCATCAGCCGGTCGATCTGCTTGTCACCGATCCCGTTCAGCTTCTCCAACTTCGCCATGCGGTCTCCTCGGGTGCTGGAAAGAAGTTACCAACCCCGAAACCGCCTTGCCCCGGCTCACACCGCCCAGCGCTGTTGGACCGCCGCCGGCTCGTCGTCGGCGAAGCGCTCCACCCGGAGGGAGTCGAGGGGGTACAGGGGCCTGACCGTAAACGGTCCGTCGCCACCCCACAGCTCGGCGAGGGTCACCCCCCGGGCCAGGTCGTGGTTGCACACCCCGGCCTCGCACGATAGGGGAAGATCCCGGGCAGCCTCGATCGCCATGGGGCAGCCATCGGCCCCCCCGCCCGCCTCCTTGACTAGTACCCGAGGGTGTCCAACCGGGCGTCGTCGATTCCGAGGTGATGCGCCACCTCGTGCAGCACCGTCTTGCGGATCTGGCTCTTCAGCCGGGAGGGGGGAAGCCGCAGCGCGAGATGTGAGCCCATGAACAGCGTGATCCGATCGGGGAGGAAACCGGAGTACCCCGAGGCGCGGTCCTTGAGATTGACCCCCTCGTACAGCCCGAGCAGCCCCGTGCCATCAGGATCCTGCTCGGCGGTGGGCCACTCCTCGACCACGACATGGACGTTGTCCATCGCTTCGCCCACCCAGGCGGGAAGGTGTTCGAGAGCCTCATCCACGATCAGTTCGAACTCGGCGCGCCTCATCGGTGAAAGGATACGGGGGCTACAATCGCCCCTCTCCGGGCGCTTAGCTCAGCGGGAGAGCGCTGCCTTCACACGGCAGAGGCCACTGGTTCAATCCCAGTAGCGCCCACACTCGGTTCCTCTCGGTCCGATCCCT
>CAYTTU010000195.1:0-2672 GCA_964440905.1 uncultured Acidimicrobiia bacterium
CGCACAGCTTGGTGATGGTCTCCATGGAATGGGACACCACGACGACCGCACTCCCCTGGGCGATGAGCGCGTGCATCCGCTCCTCCGACTTCGCCTGGAAGACCTGGTCGCCCACCGACAACACCTCGTCGATCAATAGCACGTCGGCGGAGAAGTCCGAAGCGACCGCGAACCCGAGGCGCGCCACCATTCCCGAGGAGTAGGCCCGAATCGGCACGTCGACGAACTCGTGCAACTCGGCCCACTCGATGATGGCCGGGAGCCGCTCCCGCATCTCTGCCTGGGAACGCCCCAGCAGGGCACCGTAGAGCATCACGTTTTCCCGGGCGGTGGACTCGGGATCGAAGCCGGCACCGAGGGCGATCATGGCGGCGACCTGGCCGCGTACGATCACCCGCCCCTCGGTAGGGGGGAGCACCCGGGCGATCACCTTCATGAGCGTGCTCTTACCGGCCCCGTTGGGACCGATCACGCCGAGCACCTCGCCGGGCCTCACCTCCAGGTCGACCCCGTCGAGGGCCCACAGCACCTCGTGATCGACCTGTCCCTTGAACAGGTTGATGGCGTATTCCTTGAGCGTCCCCACCCGCTGCTTGTCGATGCGGTAGGCGAGCCGAACCGCGCGCACCTCGACAGCCGGGGTCACAGCGACACCACCACATTGCGCCAGTTGCGGGAGAACACCCACACCCCGATGCCCAGGGCCAGGACTCCGGTCACGCCGCTGATGGCGAAAGACGTCCATGAGAACCAGTCGTCGTAGGCGTAGGAGCGGAACAACTTGAGGTGGTGGTACAACGGGTTGAGCTTGATGATGAACTGCCACCTCTCCGGGATGATGTCGAGCGGATAGAAGGTGGCGGCGAGATAGGTGATGAGGGTGGTGAACACGCGCACCAGGTCGAACACGTCGAAGAACATCACCGCCACTGAGGCGACCACCAGTCCCAGCCCGGCCACCATCATCAGCATGAAGAAGGTGCTGACCGGCACCAGCAGGAACTCGAACGGAATCCCCACCCCATGCACCAACTGGATGATCACCAGGGGGATGAGGCTGATGGCGAAGTTGGCCGCTCCGGCGATTGCGGCAGCGAACGAGAACACCTCGGGGGGCACGTACACCCGCGCCAGGATTCCGCGGTTGTTGATCAGACCCGCCCCGGCGGCGTTGACCGCTTGCGAGAAGTAGCCAGCGACGAGCACCCCGGCGGTGAGGTAGACGGCGAAGGGCACCACCGTGGCGCCGCGGCTGAAGATCTGGGAGAACACGATCCACAGCACCCCGATGGTCAGCAGCGGATTGAGCAGCGTCCACCACACCCCGAGAACCGAGCGCTTATAGCGGGTGGTGAGGTCCCGGGCGACCAGCAGGCGCACCAGGCTGCGATAGCGCCACAGGTGCCGAAGTTCGGCGAACGGGGCGCGTCGCTGATCGGAGTCGTAGACGGGGAGGGCGGTGGTCGTCATCTAGGCCCGGGCTGGGTGGTGATGATACCCCTGCACCCCTCTCTGCAAGCCGCCATAGGTGCGGCCCGCCAGGACGTCAGGAGTGCCCACCAGCGGAGAGTTGCTCCAGACCGCGCCTCGCCGACTCGAGATCCGGTTGCAGATCGAGGGCGGCGCGGTATCTCGCAACGGCGTGCTGGTGCTCTCCGAGAAGGCGATGGGCTTCCGCCATCACCAGGTGGGTGTTGGCGTCGGCGGCGGCGGGCCACCGACCGACCAGGCGCAGCATGTGGAGGACCGCAGGTTCCGTCGGGGCTCGCCCCCTGATGAGCCGGCAGAGAGCGACCACTGCCTGGTAGCGCCGCGCCCGGAACTCATCGGTGGCCAGGGAGACGAGCGCCGCGATCACGGGATCGGACGGTGGCGGTGCGGAATCGATCGCCCACCGTCCGGAGTCGAACCCAGGACCGAGAGGCGACTCCGCCGGATCGAGTGCCGGTTCCAGCGCGGTGCGTACCAAGCGCAACAGAACCTCGGGGGGAAGCGTGCCGAGGTAAGTCGGTGGACGCTCGGGGCGCATCACCTCGAACGGGTGGCCCCGAATCCGCTGGTACTCGGCCGTCCAGCGTTCCTGGTTGGCGGCGTAAGAGTCAAGCGGAGCGTTGGTCGCGATACCCCCATGCACCTGATGCATGGTCGCCTCCCCGAGCAGGATCACCAGATCCATGTCGGGGAGGGCGCGGGCCCGCCGCAGCGTGTCGAGGTTGACGAACCCTCCCCCGGGGCTGGCGAAGCCCTCGTCGACACCGCCCAGTTCGTCCCAGAGCTCGCGGCGCATGAACAATGCATTCGACTCGGCCAGCGGACCGAACCAGGCATCGGCCGACGACTCGTCGAGCGTGGCGATTTCAAACAGCCGGTATCCGTCGCTCGGCCACCCGATCGAATCCAGCAGCGCATCCTCGGCCGCTTCGTCGTACCCGGCGGAAATCGACCATCCCTGCAGGTCCGCGCCCAGGTACCAGCCCGGAGTCGCCACCACCGCTCGGTCGTGGAGCAGCGCGCCGCGCCGGCCGAAGTGGAGCAGCCCGGGAGTGGCGAGGCGGGCTCCGTCGATCATCACACCGACCACCTCGCCCCGGGCTGCAGCGAGCCCCCGATTCACCGCCACGGCCGGCGACGGTCCGGCATCATCGATTCGGATCAGACGGAAGTCGCCGTGG
>CAYTTU010000196.1:0-5026 GCA_964440905.1 uncultured Acidimicrobiia bacterium
TGCCTCTCTCGCTGAGCCACCGCAGCTTGGTTTCGAAGTCAGCCATCAGTCACCTCCAACGCGGCACGGGCCCTTCTTCGGGCCCGGTTGGCCATTGCCCTCGCCGCCACCGTGGTCATACCGAGCTGTTGGGCCGCCTCGGCGTAGGGCACACTCTCCACCTCGATGAGATAGAGGATGGCCCGGTGCCTTGGAGGAAGATCGAGGATCGCCTCGATGTCGGCCGGATAGCTCGGCCACCAAGCCTCCTCGGTAGAGAGGCGGCTGAGCGCTTTCCGTCTCCGACCCAGGCTTCGACGCTGATTCGACGCCAGATGGACGATCGTCTTCCGGAGAAACGCCAGCGGGTTGTCAAGATCCGAAATCGGGCCTCTCTTCAACGTGCGTATCAACGCCTCCTGAACCAGATCGTCGGGCTCCACATCAACCGAACCTGCGACCGCCGCGATCCTCCGCAGAGACGGATAGAGCGAAGTGATCAACTCCTTCTCCCGCTCGTCGATTGAAGATCGCTTCACCAACCGAGGCTCCCCTCTCGTCCCCCTAAAGACACCGCTGGGGACCAAAGTGTGACGCCAGAGTTTCCCCGTGTGTCGACATCCCAGCATCCACCGGCCGTCCCCGGCGGAGGGCCGTGGGTCGTTGGGAGTGGGTCAGGCATCCATCCCCGCGCAGCGCTCGTGGCCGGCCACCCGAACGGTCAGGGGAGCAGATGTTTGGCGAGGTAGGAGGCCTGGACTGCGCTCGCTTCGTCGAACAGGTCGCTGGGGTGGTCCAGAAGTCCGAAGTGCCCACCGTCGATGTCGTACCAGTCCTTCCCGCCCTGGTGGTGAGTGCCTTGGCCCTCGCGGCATCGTTCTTCGTGGGCCACGTTCACACGCGGATACCGACGGTGGCGCGGATCGTCTAGATGCGGGCTCACAGCTTCTGGCTCAGAGCTTCTCTCCGGCGGAGCCCCTTCGCCCCCTGCCTATCGTCGCGCCCAGCACCAGGAAGGTCTGCCGTCCACACCGAGCTCGCCCGACTCTCCGACCACATCTGGGACCTGTCCATGGCCGACTCGCCGATGTGGGCCAGTCTCCTCGGCGATCGCCGCTTCGACGCCGAGATCGAGGACGTGTCCCGGGACCACGAGGAGAGTCGCATCGCCGAGTACGGTGCCATTGCCAAGTCGGCCGGGGCGATCGACCCGACGACCCTCGACGCAGCCGACCGGATCACCCGTCATGTTCTGGTCTTCGAGGCCGAGGGCCGAGTCGGTTCGCTGCAAACCCGGTGGCCCGAGTTCCTGGTGGATCCGATGCTCGGGGTCCACATGGACATCGTCCAGGGGATTCCACAGTTGCGTGCCACCACCGACGACCAAGCCGCGGCGTTCGTGGAGAAGGCCGCCAAGGTGGGACGGCTCTTCGCCCAGACCATGGAGCGCCACCGCCAGGGGGTGGCTAACGGGCGCACCCCACCGCGCGTCTCGGTGGAGAAGGTGCTCGCCCAACTCGACGCCTACCAGGCGCTCCCGGTCGGTGACAACCCCTTCCTCCAGATCACGCTGCCCGACGACTGGGACGACCTGAAGCGCGCCCGGTGGCGTCATGCCATGACCGATCAGGTGACGTCGGTGATAATTCCCGCCTTTGCCGAGTACCGCGCCGCCCTGGCCGCCGAGGTGCTGCCGGTGACGCGCCCCGAGGAGCATTCCGGCGTTTGCTGGCTCCCCGACGGCGACGAGGCCTACGCCCGGGCAGTGCGGCGCTACACCTCGCTCGACCTGACGCCGCAGGAGATCCACCAGATCGGACTCGACGAGATCGCCCGGCTCGAGGACGAGTACCGCGATCTGGGCGGCCGGGTGCTCAGCACCAGCGACGTGGCGACGATCTACGAGCGGCTGCGCAACGATCCTGCACTGCGCTTCCATACCGGTGAGCAAGTCCACCGCGCCGCCGAGGAGGCGCTACGCCGCGCCCGGGCGGCGATCCCGGGCTGGTTCGGCCGGCTCCCCGAAGCGCCATGCATCGTGCAGCCCATACCCGACGTCGGTGCCGGCGACACCACCATCGCCTATTACTTCCCACCGGCGGAGGATGGCAGCCGACCCGGCGTGTACTTCATCAACCTGAGCGAACCGACCACCCGCACCCGATTCGAGGCCGAGGTGCTCGCCTTCCACGAGAGCATCCCGGGCCATCACTTGCAGATCGCCATCGCCCAAGAGCTCGAGGGAGTGCCTACCTTCCGCCGCAACGGCAACGTCACCGTGTACACCGAGGGCTGGGGTCTCTATACCGAACGGCTCGCCGACGAGATGGGTCTGTACTCGAGCGACGTGGCCCGCCTCGGCATGTTGTCGTTCGACTCGTGGCGGGCGGTACGACTGGTGGTGGACACCGGCCTGCACGCCATGGGGTGGAGCCGGCAGCAGGCGATCGACTACTTCGTGGCCAATTCGCCGCAGGCGCTCAACAACATCGTCAACGAGGTCGACCGCTACATCGGGTATGTGGGCCAGGCGCTCGCCTACAAGATCGGACAGCGCGAGATCTTCAGGTTGCGCGGCGAGGCGCAGCAGACCATGGGACCCCGCTTCGACATCAAGGGGTTCCACGACACCGTGCTCGCCTCGGGTCCGGTGCCACTCGAGCTGCTCGGGGACCTGGTGCGCGAGTGGGCGGCGGGCTGACGCCCGCCGCCCAGCATCCCCTGGGAGGGATGAACTCGGTCTAGGGCCTTTCTCCGATGGTCACGGTGACGATCCGGCCCCCACCGGGACCACCCAACACCATCTCGACTTCGGTGCCTGGGTCGGTGCCACCGACCAGGTCGGCAAGCTGCTCCATGGACGCGACTTCGACCCCGTCGTAGGCGACGATGCGGTCACCCGGTTCGATGCCGGCCTCGGCAGCGGGACTGCCCGCGATCACTTCGACCACCCGTACGGCAGCAGGTCCGTCTGCACCGGAGATGCCGAGCCAGCCGCGACCCTCAAAGACTCCTGGTGTCTCCGGCTCATCGACGAACGGTGGATACATCCCGGGATGACCCGGCATGTGCTCGCCGACCATGATCACTCCGCCGCCATGCGGGCCGGGAAATGCGAGTTCGTCTTCACCCACCTCGTGGCCCACCAGGTAGCCCGCACCGAAGAACACGACGGCGGCGAGGAAGGCCACTGCCCAGTACAGGGTGCGATCGGGCGCCGGCGTCGCCTCGGTGGCAGCGGCCCGGGTGCGCCGTGCCGGCTGCGGGCTCTCGTCGGGTTCGGTCTTCTTGGCGGGCATCGATGCTCCTGTTTGGGTTCTCTGGTAAAGACGCTGCTCGACCCTCTTAGGTTTCCAGATCCGGATGAGGATTCGATGAGAGCGGGCGCTCAAAGCGGTGAGATCGTGCACCCCGCCTTCGAGTCGACGTGACCGGCGCGTCCCCGCTCGCCGGCTCGGGCCAGGCACTCCTGCGGCACCCGGTGACCACCGCTTAGGGCTGCTTCCTTCCGGACCTGACCCGTTTCACGGGGTCCCGCCGCGCAGGACCCGGCCTTCAACACCACGTTTCGGGCGCTCGACCCGACCATGCCGACCCTCGGGCGGGGATTCAGCCCCGCATAGAGAGGGTTTCGGGTTCAGGGCACCCCTAGCGCCCCGCCTAGCACGATCGGTGGGAGGGTACCCCCGATACCCGAGACCCGATACCCGAGACCCGACTGGAGTCGGGCGTCGGGAGTCGGGCGTCGGACATCGGGGGTGGCGGAGGGAGGGGGATTTGAACCCCCGTGGCGACTTTCGCCGCCAACACGCTTTCCAGGCGTGCGCACTAGGCCAGACTATGCGATCCCTCCGGGATGCCAGAGTGTAGGGAGCACATGGGCACCGACTTCGAAGCCGCCATGCGTATCGCTCTCGACGAGGCGCGCCTCGCTGCGGCGCACGGGGACGTCCCGGTGGGCGCAGTGATGATCGACGCATCGGGGGCGATCGTCGCCGGCGATCACAACCGGCGCGAGGAGACCGCAGATCCCACTGCCCACGCCGAGATGCTCGTACTCCGGGCGGCGGCCCGCCTGAGCAGTGACTGGCGTCTTACCGGGCACACCCTGGTGGTCACCCTGGAGCCCTGCGCCATGTGCGCCATGGCGGCAGTGTGGGCGAGGGTGGATCGCATCGTGTACGGAGCTGCGGACCTCAAGGCGGGTGCGGCGTGGAGCCTCTACAACATCCCCCAGGACGCCAGGCTCAATCACCGCTGCGAACTGGTGTCCGGGGTGCTGGCCGATGAGGCGGCAGCACTGCTCGCCGACTTCTTCGAGGCGAGACGGGACTGAGGAAGGTGCGAGGGAGGAAGGGGCGTCATCGCACCTATCATCTCTCGGGCTGTCAGCTGAGAGCTGTCAGCCTCCCCAGGAGGGGTGGCCGAGCGGCCGAAGGCGGCAGTCTCGAAAACTGTTGGGCCGGGTTTCCGGTCCCGTGGGTTCAAATCCCACCCCCTCCGCCAGAAGAGAGATCTCAGGTATCAGATATCAGACCGCCTGAGACCCTGCTGAGATCTGAGATCTGACATCTGACATCTTCTTCAGGGAGGGGTGGCCGAGCGGACGAAGGCGGCAGTCTTGAAAACTGCTGAGCCCTCCGGGGCTCCGTGGGTTCGAATCCCACCCCCTCCGCGCAAATAGGCGTTAGGCACTAGGTCCTAGGCACTAGGTCAACGCTCGCACGAAGGTCCACTGCTGTCGCGGTTAGGGTTCGGGCCGGCGTCGGCGCTAGTGCCTAGTGCCTAGAGCCTGATGCCTAATTGGAGAGGTGGCCGAGTACGGTCGAAGGCGCTCGCCTGCTAAGCGAGTAAGGGGTTGTAAAGCCCCTTCGAGGGTTCAAATCCCTCCCTCTCCGCCAGCCAAAGAGATCTCAGATCTTCTCCATGACCGCCCCGTACACGAACCCCATCGGACCCATCCGCCAGGTCTTCACCAGCCGCAGCCCCGGAATGTCGCGATACAGCACGTCGGGCGGGGGCAGCGAGTCCAGGCTGCGATGCAGGT
>CAYTTU010000197.1:0-13282 GCA_964440905.1 uncultured Acidimicrobiia bacterium
CGGGACCGCATCCCTGGGGAGAAGGATGAGCTCGGCCGCCACCAGGTTCTCCTCATGGAAGCGTTGCTTGTCGACCGCAGTGAGCGGTCCAACGGTGAGCTCATAGAAGACCACCGTGCTCTCCTCCAGACAGGCGTGCACCCATAGCAGTAGTTCGGGGTCGAGGGCGTCGTAGTGCTCGCCGGTGACCGGGTCGGTGCCGTTGATCACCGTGTGCAGGCGATTGATCCGGTCGGCGGCGTGTTGCGCCTCGTCGCGGGTGCCAAAGGGGACGATGAGCTGCAGTGCCAATGTCCGCATCAACCGGGCCCAGGGATCGCGCCGGTAGGTGGCCGTCTGCCGGGCACCGGCGGCAACGAGGGGATGGGCGGCATGCAGCAACAGAGCCCTTACCCCGCCGAACAGCACTGTGAGCTCCTGGTTGATTCGCCAGGTCACCGAGCCCGGTCCGAAGAAACCTGCATCCACGGTGGCGACCCTATCGGGCCGGGGTCGGTAGTAGGTGCGGGGTCGGCGGGTCCTAGAGTCGCACCGCAGGAGGGGAGTCTGGTGACGACTGCAGTGGGGGTCACGCCGCGTCGCCGCATCCATGTGGGGGCGGTGATCGCTTACGCCTTCTTCCTCTATGTCTTCAGCCCGATGAACCTGCTCGTCATCGGATGGTTCGCCGACTTCGAAGACGCCATCTCCCACCGCGTGCACGAGGTCTCGATCGGGGCGCTTTTCACCCTCGGCTTCATCGGAGTCGTAGCCCAGTTGCGTCGCACCGACCGCACCACCGGTGCCATTCAGGCGGTGGTGGCTCTGGCAGTGGCCGCCGGAGTGATCACCACCTCGACGGGATTCGAGCCGCTGGTACTCGCCTACCTGGTCCCTCCAGTGGCGCTGGTGCTGCTCGATCCCCAGTGGCGCAGCATCCTTGTGCCGCGACTGGTGCGCGATACCCGCTTGCTGGTCGTTGCCGTCCTACTCCTGGCGCTGCTCGGACCCGACGTTGCCACCAACTTCGAGAAGGCAACCCTTCTCGTCCAGGAACATAAGTCGCACTGGGGGGCGATGGCCGCTTTCGTGGTGGCAGTCACCCTCCTCGCCTTCATCGCCGCAATGCGCCCGCCGGGATGGCGGCTGGCGGCATGGAGCAGTATCTCTGTCGTGACGCTCTCGGCGATGGTTTCCATCGCCTTTCCCTTCGATGCCTCTGCTCTCGGGGTGTCACACTCCGTCGCCGCGCTGGTGTGGGCCGCGGGATTCGCTCTCACCGTGTCGATCGTCGGGTCGCGCCACCCCGATCGGCTTCCGGTGCGCCGGCGCGATGAGGCGTTGGTGGCAGGCGTGGCGGCGGCTATCGCCCGCCAGCGCGGATGGCGGGTCGGCTGGCTGCGAGCCGCCTTTGCGGTGCCCGTGATCGGCGGTGCGGCGTATGCGGCGCTGTGGTTGGCGCTTCCTGCCGCCGGCCGGGCGACTCCGGGCCGGGGACGGGCCGGGCTGCTCGGTGTATTCCTGGTGGTGACTCTGCTGACAATCGTCAGCGGGTTCGAACGCGGAGTAAGCGGCTTTCTGATCGTGATCGTCGCCCTCCTCGGCGCTCTGGTCCTCCAGGCGCGCGTCCTCCGGGCGCTTGTGGCAGGTCGGGCCCGGTTTGGCGCCGCCATGGCCCGGCTCGCCGCCGGTATCGGAGTCGGGGCGGCGCTGATCATGCTCGCCGTCGTTTGGCTGGCCGACGATCTCGGAGCACCGGTGGTGCCGCATCGCATCCTCAGCGACTCGTTCGAGTACTGCGCCACCTGCCATGCCAATGAGGGGGTGGCACCGGGCGCCCCGGTGTGGCCGAACATCTTCGAACACTCCGGTGGTGTGCGGTGCGTGAATTGCCACTCCAGCCTGCCTCCCGATCCAACCCCCTCGGCGGTTCGCTGGCCGCGGGTGGGCCCGTGACGGCGATACGCTTGCGACGCTTGGGAGCGGTCCCGGCGGCGGCTGCGGTCGCCGCGGTCATCACGGTCGGGGCCGCAGCCTTCGTGGCCCACTTCTCGGGCGAGTCGGTCCGACTTCTCGTCGACCAGGGTCCACTGTCGCTGCAGCCGACGGTCGCCCAGGAACTCGAGCTGTTCTTTGACGGATCCCTGGTTCGCAACGGGCAGGTCTTGATCCATCTCGTCGGGGCGCTGCTCTTTTGGGGAATCGGTCTGGTGATCCTGCTGCGCGCCCGTCATGCCCCGATGCGGGTGACTGCGTCCTTCACCTTGCTGCTCCTCGGCGCTGCGCTCTTTGCCCCGATGTCGGCCCTCGACGGTGACTGGCAGGCGGCGGCGGAGTTCATCGGAACCTTGCGGCCTGGTCCGGTGCTGTGGAGGTCGGCGGCCGGTCTGGCGCTCCTGTACTTCGCGGTGCTGTTTCCCGACGCCCGTCCGCTGGGTCGCATCTGGATGGCGGTACTGGCGGGGTTCACGCTGCATGTCGGGCTGTGGGCGGTGTTCCCGGGGACGGCGCTCGATCCCCGAGAGTGGCCCGCCGCCGCCGCGGTTTCGTGGACGGTGCTCCCTGCCCTCGGTGCGGTGGCGGCGCTGGTGACACGCTTCGTGCGCAGCCCCATCGAGATGCGTCCCCAGATCCGCCTCGTGGTGATCGCCTTCGCCGCCACCATGGCGACGATCCTCGTGTTCTGGGCGCTGCAGCCCCGACTGGAAGAGGGGCTGCTCGGTCTGGTGCTGGCCACCGAACGCCTCGAGGCGCTGCACGACCTCAACCTCTTGATCCTCTTGACCCTGTCGCTGCTTCTCATCCCGGTGGCGGTCGGCATCTCCCTGGTGCGGTACCGGCTTTGGGACGTCGAGCTCCTGGTGAATCGCGCTCTGGTCTACGGCGCCCTCACCGCCATGGTGGCGATGGTGTTCCTGGTCGGCGTCGTTGGCCTGGGCAGTGTGCTTGCCGGGACCGTGGGCGGGGGACGCGGCGTGGCCGGGGTGATCACCGGTGTCGTTCTGGTGCTCGTGTTCCAGCCGGTACGGCGCCGGGTGCAGTCGACCGTCGACCGACGGTTCTACCGCCAGAAGTACGACGCCGAGCGCGCCGTGGACCACTTCACCCGAGAGGTGGGGGAGCTGGTGCGCCCGCTGTCGGTTGCGGCCGCGGTTGGTGCCCTGATCCGCCAGACGGTGCAGCCCACCGATTGCTGGGTGGTGCTCGAGGCTCCCGAAGGGCCGGCGGTGCTGGGTCCGGTGGAGCGCGCCGCCGCCCCGGACACGACATCGTGGCCCCAGGGGGCGTCGCTGATGGTCCCGCTCATCGCCCAGGGCCGCCCCGTGGGCGCAATTTTCCTTGGCGACCGCCGCTCCGCAACGCCCTACACGACCCTCGATCGACGACTGCTGGAGCGCATCTCGGCCGCCGCGGCTCCTTCGGTGCGGGTCGGACAGCTGGTGGAGGAACAGGAGCGTCTCGCCGTGGAGCGGGCCCGGCTCGACGGAGAGCTCGCCGTGGCGCGCACCATTCAGCGCGACCTCCTTCCGCGGGAGCTGCCGGAGATATCCGGATGGCGGTTCGCCGCCCGGTACGAGTCGTCGCGCGAGGTGGGTGGTGACTATTACGACGTGATCCCCCTCGAGGACGGCCGGCTCGGCCTCTTGGTGGCCGACGTCTCCGGAAAGGGGGTTCCGGCCTCGTTGGTGATGGCATCGTGTCGCGCCGTGGTGCGCTCCATCGCCGCCACGGTGGAGGATCCCGCCGAGTTGCTGCGTCGGGTCAACGCTCGTCTCTCGGAGGACATGACAGCGAGCATGTTCGTCACATGCTTCTACGCGGTTCTCGACCCCGCAGCAGCCACACTGTCCTTTGCCAATGCCGGTCATCCTCTGCCGGTGATGCGAACCGCGACCGGGGACTTCGAGGAGCTGCGGGCCACCGGAATGCCATTCGGGTGGATGGCGGACGCCGCGTACGACACGGTCACCCGGCATCTCGAGCCGGGTTCGATGGTGGTCATCGCCTCCGACGGAGTGATCGAGGCGCGGGACCGCGCCGGAGAGTTCTGGGGCACCGGACGGTTTGCCGGAGCGGTTGCGGCATCGGCGGGGCCGGAGGTGGTGGACGAGATCCTGGCCGCGCTGCGCGCCTACTGCTCTCCCGCCACGGATCTCGGTGACGACGTCACCCTGCTGGCAGTGGTGCGGGGGTGAGCGAATAGGTCGCTGGTTCCTGATCCCGGGGCGAGCCTTTTCGCTCACCCCCGGGGCTAGGGTCGACGCATCAGTTCGAGCCGGGTGATGCGGCGGCCCCGCAGCCCCACCACCCGCAGGGTGTGGCGGCCGTGGGTCACCTCGTCGCCCAGTTGCGGCATTCGTCCGAGGAGTCCGAGCACCATACCGGCGGCGGTGGTCCACTCCGAGTCCTCCAGTTCGACCTCCATGAGTTCGGCAAGGTCGGTCACCGGGATGGCGGCGTCGATCACCCAGTGCCCCGGTCCGACGGACGTGACCGCGCGATCTCCCGGCTCTTCGCTGATGCTGCCGAGCATCTCCTCGGCGATGTCCTCGATGGTCACCATCCCGGCAGTGCCGCCGTACTCGTCGACCACCACGGCGATGTGGGTGCCCGACGCCTGCATGTCGGTGAGCAGGTCGAGGATGCGCTTCGACTCGGGGACCACCAGCGGCGGATCGGCGAGCACGCCGACCGTGACCTGGTCGCGCCTACCCTCGGGGATACGGAGCAGATCACGCACCACCACTACCCCGGTGATGCTCTCCACCGATCCCGAGTACACCGGCAGGCGTCGATGACCAGCCTCGAGAGCTATCTCTACCGCGGCCCGCACCGGAGTGTCCTCGTCGACGGCCACGATGTCAGGCCGGGGAACCATGATTCCGTCGACGTGGCGGTCGCCGAAGCGGAAGGCGCGTTCGATCAGCTCGAGGTCGGTGGTGGTGATCTGACCCTCCAGGGCAGCGCGGGAGGCGAGCATGCGCAGCTCGTCCTCGGTGACTGTGGGCGAGGCCACGATCGTCTTGCCGGGCATCTGGAGGTCTGCCACCGCAACCAGCACCCTGACCAACGGACGGAGCACGAGCTCCAGGGCGGCGAGAGGGAAGGCGAGAAATAGCGCCACCCGGTCGGGATGACGCACCGCATACGTCTTGGGGATCGCTTCGGCGTAGATGAACAGGATGAAAGTGAGCACCGCCGAGGCGATCGTCACCCCAAGCGGACCGAACCAGCGATCGGCGAGGATCCCGGCCACGGTGGCGGCGCCGATCTGGGCGAGGAGGGCTGCCAGCAGGATGGCGTTGAGCACCTGGGGGAGGCGGTGGGTGAGGGCGGAAAGCTGCAAAGCCCTCCGGCTCCCTTCCGCGGCGAGGGCCTGGACCCGAACCGCCGGCATTCGGAGAAAGGCGGTCTCCATGGCGGAGATCACCACCGAGAATCCGAACATTCCTATGAGAAGCAAGAGGAGAGGCAGGTCCCGGTCCGCTTCCATTCATCCAGAGTCAAGCAGCAACCGGACCCCTGTGAGTTGGGCGCGTGCAAACGGGGAGTCAGCACCCCCCACCAGCCGGACTTGGTCCGGCTGGCTCCCCCACAAGGGGGGAGCGGTAGGGTTGGTTCATGAAGTTCGGAGCATTCGTACCCCAGGGCTGGCGCATGGATTTGGTTGGAATCCCGGTGGCCGAGCACTGGCCGACGATGCTGGCGACCGCCCGCCGGATCGAGAGACTCGGTTACGACACGGCGTGGGTGTACGACCACTTCCACACCGTCCCCCATCCCAGCCAGGAGGCGACCTATGAGTGCTGGACACTCATGGCCGCCCTTGCCGCCACCACCGAGCGGGTACGCCTCGGCCAGATGTGCACCTGCAACTCGTATCGCAACCCCGCCTACCTGGCCAAGGTGGCCAGCAGTGTCGACGTGATTTCCGGGGGGCGGCTGGAGTTTGCCATCGGGGCGGGGTGGTATGAGCACGAGTACCTCGCCTACGGCTACGAGTACCCCTCCGACGGGACTCGTATCGCCCAGCTCGACGAAGCCGTGCAGATCATCAAGAAGATGTGGACCGAGGACGAGGCCACGTTCACCGGCAAGCACTACTCGGTCAAGGGCGCCATCAACCAGCCGAAGTCGATTCAGGATCCGCACCCGCCCCTGTGGATCGCCGGTGGCGGAGAGCGCAAGACGCTGCGGATCGTCGCCCGCTACGCCGACCACGCCAACTTTGCCGGGACCATCGACCAGTTCAAGCAGAAGAGCGCCATCCTCGATGAACACTGCGCGGTGGTGGGACGCGACGCGACAGAGATCGGGCGCACCCTGCACATGTTCGTCACGGTTGGCACAGACGCCGCCGACCTGCGCAAGAAGGTGGAACGGGTCGCCGCCCAGATCGGTCGCAGCGTCGACAAGTTCCTCTCCAGCACTCAGACCATCGCCGGTACACCGGAACAGGTGATCGACATTCTGAGCGGATTCCGCGATGCGGGCTGCTCCCACCTCACCGGCTACTTCGCCGACGTCGTGTGGGGGGATTCGCTGGAGGTGTTTGCGGCAGAGGTTGCTCCGCGGCTGCGCTGAAGAAGTTCTGTGTTTGGAGTTCGGACTCTTGACTCCAGACTCTTGACTCCGAACTCTCGGCTACTGGGCATCGGGTCGCGCTAGCCTCACCCGCCATGCCTGCCATCGTCGTCCGCGACCTCACCAAGTCCTATGGAACCGTGGAGGCGGTGCGCGGCATCGATCTCACCATCGAGGCGGGTGAGGTCTTCGCCCTGCTCGGGCCCAACGGTGCGGGCAAGACGACGACAGTGGAGATCCTCGAGGGGCATCGCCACCGCACCGGGGGCACCGTCGAGGTCCTCGGGGTCGATCCGGCGACCGCGGGCCGGGACTTCCGGGAACGCATCGGGATCGTGCTGCAGTCCTCTGGGATCGATCGCGAGCTCACCGTGCGGGAGACCCTGGGACTGTTCGCCGCGATGTATCCCCGTCGTCGTGACCTCGACGAGGTGATCGATATCACCGGCCTGACCGAGAAGGCCGACGCCAGGATCAAGACCCTCTCCGGTGGGCAGCGTCGTCGGGTTGATCTGGCGCTGGGGATCATCGGGGATCCCGATCTCATCTTCCTCGACGAGCCGACCACCGGGTTCGATCCCTCGGCGCGCCGCAAGTCGTGGGAGCTGATCTCGAACCTGCGCAGCCTGGGCAAGACGATCCTGCTCACCACCCACTACATGGATGAGGCACAGAACCTCGCCGACCGGGTTGCGGTGATCGCCGGTGGGGTGATCGTCGCCGTCGGCACCCCCGACACGCTCGGTGGGCGCCGCGAAGGCGGCGCCACCGTCTCATTCCGCGCTCATGCCGGGTTGCGGCCGCCAGCCCCATTTGACGCCGCCCCTGGTTTCGATGGGTTCGTACGGGTCGAGGTGGGCGACCCCACCGCGGCGCTGCACGCCCTGACCGGCTGGGCGCTGGGGGCTGGTATCGCCCTCGAGGGGCTGAGCGTCACCCGCCCCTCGCTGGAGGACGTGTACCTGCAACTCACCAAGGAGGTCGGCGGTGGCTGAGGGACGGACCCCGGCCGCGGCGCTGGCCTGGCACCAGGTCCGCTACCAGAACCGCCTGTTCTGGCGCACCCCGGTGGCGGCCTTCTTCACTCTGGTGTTCCCCTTGATGTTCCTCCTGCTGTTCTCCGTGCTCTTCGGCACCGAGGAGATTGAGATCACCGGCCGCGGCACCTTCTCGGTGGCCCAGTTCTACGCCCCGGCGCTGGCGGTGTTCGCTGCCGCCTCCGCCACGTACACCAACATCGGGGTCGGTACCGCCATCTCCCGTGACGAGGGCGTTCTCAAGCGCTTCCGCGGGACCCCGCTGCCTCCGTGGCGATACATGAGCGGTCTCATCGGGTCCGGAATCTGGATCGCGTTGCTCGCCACAGTGCTGATGATGGGGGTGGGAGTGTTCGCCTTCGACGTGAACATCGAGGTGGCAATGCTGCCCGCGGCTCTGCTCACTTTCATCGTTGGCGCCGGTTGCTTTGCCGCCCTCGGTTTGGCGCTGGCGGCGGCGGCTCCGACCGGAGACTCGGCCCCGGCCATGGCCAACGCCACCATCCTGCCCATCGCCTTCATGTCCAATGTGTTCATCGCCATCGACGACCCACCGCAGTGGTTGCGCGCCGTCGGCGACTTCTTCCCGCTCAAGCACTTCGTCCGCGCCTTCCAGGACGCCTTCCACCCGCTCACCACCGCGCCGGCGTTCCGGTGGGAGGACCTGGCGGTGATGGCTGCCTGGGGCCTGGTCGGCACCCTGTTGGCGTTGCGCTTCTTCTCCTGGGAACCCCGGGCGGGCTCCGGCGGACGGCGCCGTCGCCGCGCCAGAGACGGCGGCGGGGAGTCTGCCGGAGCGGATTAGCGTGACCCGGTCCCAGGGAGGTTGATCGCATTGGATTCGGCAGTCCGGGTAGAGAACGCAGTGAAGGTGTACGGCGAGGGGGAGACCCGGGTCAGCGCGCTCAACGACGTGACCCTCTCCTTCGAGCGGGGCCAATTCACCGCCATCATGGGCCCATCGGGATCGGGCAAGAGCACGTTGCTGCACTGCATCGCCGGCCTCGACATGCTCACCGAGGGTTGCGTCTACATCGGCGACGTCTGCCTCAACGACCTGTCCGATAAGGAGCTGACGCTGCTGCGGCGCGAGAAGGTGGGATTCATCTTCCAGTCCTTCAACCTGATCCCCACCCTGGACGCCGCCGAGAACATCACGCTCCCTATCGACATCGCCGGCAAGGACCCCGACCCGGCGTGGTTCGACACCGTGGTGGACACGGTCGGCCTGCGCGACCGGCTCAAGCATCGCCCCAGCGAGCTCTCCGGTGGTCAGCAGCAGCGGGTGGCGGCGGCGCGGGCGCTGGTCTCCCGCCCCGAGATCATCTTCGCCGATGAGCCCTCTGGCAACCTCGACTCCAAGTCCAGCGCCGAGTTGCTCGGTTTCATGCGTCATGCCGTCGACGACCTCGGCCAGACCATCGTGATGGTCACCCACGATGCCCATGCCGCTTCCTACGCCGACCGGGTGGTATTCCTCGCCGACGGCAAGCAATCCGGGGAACTCATGGATCCCACCACAGAACGGATCCTCGAGCACCTCAAGTCCCTGGGAGGGTGACGTGCTCCGACTCGCCCTGAAGGGCGTGCTGGCCCACAAGCTGCGCCTCGTGATGACGGCGTTGGCCATCGTGCTCGGTGTGGCCTTCGTCTCCGGGACCTACGTCTTCACCGACAGCATCACTGCGTCGTTCCGCTCGCTGTTCGAAGGCGTCACTGAGGGGGTCGACCTCTACGTCCAGGGGGTGAGCGACTTCGGGGTGGGCTCGAACCGGATCGACGAGGCATTGGTCGACGAGATCGACGGCATCCCCGGAGTGTCCATCGCCGCTCCCAGCGTCCAGGGGATCGCCCAGATCGTGGCACCCCCGCCGTGCGAGAAGGGTCCCGACGCCGACCCGAACCAGGGTTGCCCGATCGGAGGCAACGGGCCGCCCACGCTGGGGTTCTCCTACGTCCCCTCCGCCGAGGCGTTCACTCCCATTGCCATCTCCTCCGGCGATTGGCCGCGCGCCGCTGACGAGGTGGTGGTCGACACGTTCGCCGCCGAGTCCAACGATCTCGCTGTGGGCCAGGTGGTCGATGTGATCACCCCGGTTGGGGTCGAGGCCTTCCGCATCGTCGGCATCGCCACCTTTGGGGCTGCCGACAACCTGATGGGCGCCACCGTCACCGTGTTCGAGTTCGAGACGGCGCAGCGCATCTTCGAGTCGTCGAACCGGGTCGACTCGATCGCGGTGGTCCTCGATCCGGGCATCAACCCATCTTTGATGCAGGCGCAGATCTCGCGCCTGTTGCCCGAAGGCGCCGAAGTGATCACCGGCGACGATCAGGCCGCGGCGAACCTCGAGGAGTTCTCCGAGGGGCTGGGCTTCATCAACACCCTCTTGCTGGTGATCGCAGGCGTCGCCGTCTTCGTCGGGGCATATCTCATCCAGAACACCTTTCGCATCATCGTGTTCCAGCGCACCCGTGAACTTGCCCTGTTGCGTGCCGTCGGCGCCACCGCCCACCAGGTGACCACGATGGTGGTCATCGAGGCGCTCGTGGTCGGATTGGTGGCGTCTGCGATCGGCATCGGCGTGGGCATCCTGCTCGCCATGGGGATCCGGAGCGCGTTTGCCGCCTTCGGTTTCGGTATCCCCTCCAACGAGATGGTGGTCGCGTCGCGCACGATCGTGGTCGGGTTCGTCGTCGGAACCCTGGTGACTCTGGCGGCCGCAGTGGTCCCCGCCAGGCGTGCCGCCGCGGTGCCGCCCGTCGCGGCCATGCGGGATGTCGAGATCAAGTCTCGCTCGTTGGGAAAGCGGGTCGCCGGCGGCTTCGCCGTCCTCGGCCTTGGCATTGCGCTACTCGCCGCCGGGCTCTTGCTCTCCTTCGACAACGCCATCGCCGTGGTGGGTTTCGGTGCCCTGGTGACCTTTGTCGGGGTCTCACTCCTGGCGCCTTTGGTGGCCCGGGGATTCGCGGACAAGGTGGGCGCCCCCCTCGCCCGCCTATCGGTGGTGGGGCGCCTGGCGCGCGGCAACACGATGCGCCAGCCGCGCCGCACCGCCTCCACCGCCTCGGCGCTGATGATCGGTGTGGCGTTGGTCACAGTCATAGCGGTATTCCAGGCCTCCGCCAAGGCGGGGGTGGCCGCGGTATTCCGGGACAGCTTCACTACCGACTTCCAGGTGGCGATCGAAGGATTCGTCGATCCCCGTACCACTGGCCTGCCCCCGGCGCTGAGCGAGCGACTCGCCGAGCTGCCCGAGGTGGCCCTCGTGGTCCGAGACCGGATCGGCGACTTCCGGTTCGCCGGCGAGGAGTCCGAGGAGTTCCTCTACGCCGTAGACGGTCCGCTCGATCAGGTGATCAAGGCGAAGATGGCGGAGGGTTCGCTGGGTGATCTCGGTCCGGGAACGGCGGTGATCTCACTCGGCCTGTCCGAGCGCCTCGGTCTCGGGTTGGGGGACACCGTGACCATTCAGTTCCCCTCGCTGCGGGAGGTGGGGTTGACCGTGGTCGGTATCCACGATGACACCACGCTCGGGGTTCCGGTCATCGTCGACTACACCACTTTCGAAGAGAATCTCACCTTCCGACTCGATCGCCGGGTGTACATCCGGTTGGCCGAGGGAGTCGATCCAGCCACGGCCCGAACTGCAATCGAGGCGGTGACCGAGGAGTTTCCCAGTGCCACGCTGACCGATACCGAGGAACTCATCGCCGACCTCGAGGCACAGATCGACGGTCTGCTCAACCTGCTGGTGGTGCTGCTTGCCTTTGCAGTGGTGATCGCCCTGCTGGGCATCGTCAACACCCTGGCGCTGTCGGTTTCAGAGCGCCGTCGCGAGATCGGACTGCTGCGGGCAGTGGGCATGACCCGGCGCCAGTTGCGGCGGATGATCCGCTGGGAGGCAGTGCTAATTGCGGTGTTCGGGGCGGTGCTCGGTCTCGTGGTCGGGGTGGCGCTTGGCGCGGCGGTCGTCGTTGCCGTCGGCCAGGGACTGCGGCTCGCCTTCCCGGTCACCCAGTTGATCGTGTACCTGATCGTCGCCGCCCTTGGTGGAGTGGCGGCGGCGGTCCTTCCGGCTCGCCGCGGCGCCCGGCTCGACATCCTCGAGGCGATTGCGTACGAGTGAGTTTGGAGTTTGGAGTTTGGAGTTTGGAGTTTGGAGTCTGAACTCTGAACTGCTCAGATCCTCGGAACTCGGAACCCCGACTTCTCGATCACGTGGTCGCGCGACTCCGCCGCCTGTTCCTTGACCGCCTTCCAGTTCACGTGGAGCAGTCGGCCGCCGCGCTTCATCACCCGTCCTCCGATGAGCACCGTGTCGACGTTGCTGGTGTCCATTCCAGTCACGACTGCGGTGGCGGGGTCGTTCAACGGGGTGACGTTGAGCCGATCGGTGCGCAGCATCACGATGTCGGCTTCCTTGCCCGGCTCCAGCGTCCCCACCTTGGCATCTAGTCCGTTGGCCCGGGCTCCTTCCACGGTGGCCCAGGCGAGCACGTCGCGGGCCGTCACTGCCTTCTTGCCTGCCGCCGAGGCCATGGCCCGCTGCAATCCCAGCACCGATCGCATCTGGTTGAACATGTCGGTGGGCACGTTGGTCTCGACGTCGATGCTGAGGCTCGGGGCAAGGCCGCGGTCGAGGAACTTCTGGATGGGCGGCATCCCGTGACCCATCATCATCTCGACCGGCGAGGCGAGCGAGACGGTGCCTCCGGTGTCGACGATCATCTGGATCTCGGTGTCGTTGAGCGTGGTGCAGTGGATGTACGTGGTGTCGGGACCGAGCAGCCCGGCGCTACCGAACTCCTCCAGCTTGCGATCCTGTCCGTAGGTGCCGACGCCGACGTGCGTCGTGATGCGGGCACCGGTCTCCCGGGCGAGCTTCCAGTGGTCGCGGGTGATTTCGAAGTCGGTGAACTCGGGTCCGGGGGCCGCCAGAGCCAGGGTCAGTTTCTGGTCGGTGGTCTGGAAGTGCTCGGTGGCGGCACGCACGAACCACGACGGCTGTCGTTCCTCCCACTTCCCCCACCACGGGAACCCGTAGGCAAACACCGCCCGCATTCCGGAGTCGCGCAGTGCCTGGATCACTCCATCGGTGTGGGCGGGCGATCCCTGGATGTGCGACCAGTCGAGCAGCGTGGTGACGCCGGCATCGATCGCACCGAGCGAAGACACCAGGTTGCCCATGTAGGCGTCCTCAGGTCGAAACGCCGGTGCGAGCTTGTGGAGGACGAACGAGATGTAGCTGGTGCGCCCCTCCAGAGGGACATCGGTGCCGATGTTGCGCAGCAGTCCCTCCCAGATGTGACGGTGGGTGTCGACAAAGCCCGGCATGACGATCATCCCCGTGGCGTCGATCACCTCGGCGTCGGGGGCGCCGAGGTCATGACCCACGGCGACGATCCTCGAGCCCTCGATCAGGACGTCTCCGGTGGCGAGGTCGCCGGGTCCGTCCATGGTGAGCACCGTGCCGCCGCGGATCAGCTTGCGGTCGGTGGGGACCACGGAGAAGTCGCTATCCGCCGGATAGAAGGCGGGAATCTCGACGGTGGGGGCCGTTCGGCTGCCGAGCACCAGGCGGCGTGCCCGGCGGTAGTTCCGCTTGACCAGCTCCTTGAGGTCGCCCACCTGGAACACGATCATCCCGGACAGCACCAACAGTCCGATGATCAACGCTCCG
>CAYTTU010000198.1:0-2821 GCA_964440905.1 uncultured Acidimicrobiia bacterium
CCCGCGCAGCATGGGCGGTGTGCCACGACCCGCTCCCCCCTTGGGGGGGAGCCGACCGGACGCCGTCCGGTCGGTGGGGGGTATTTGGCTCCCCCCCTTCCTTGACCTCCGAACACCTGTTCGATATAGTGCCGAACACGCGTTCGTGTCGCACCCGGGTCGTACTTTGCGGGTGTGGGGTGAGGCAGTCGCCCCGATCGCATGGAAGGAGCCAGTGCCATGACGACGCCCGCCAGCACCCGTCCCCGGGTCGTGGTTCTCCTCGCCGCGGTCGTCCTGGCATTGCTCCTCCTGCTGGCCCGCGCCATCGACGCCCGGGCGGACGACCCGGCCGGGTCGGCACTGCCGCAGGCCCCCGCCATCGAAGCCTCGTTCATTGAATACAGGGTGCGCTCCGGTGACACCCTGTGGGCGATCGCCTCGGGTCATGTCGCCCCGGGAGACGACGTCCGGGTGCTGGTGGAGGACATCCGCACCGCCAGCGGACTGGACACGAGTGTGATCCACCCCGGCCAGGTGCTCCTGATCCCCGTCGGGGGATGATTCCGGGGGCATTGGGGCCGGTAGCCTGGCCGGTGATGCGATGCCCCTTCTGCGGTGCCGATGACACCCGCGTGGTGGACAGTCGCCCCGCCGAGTCGGGGGCGGCGATCCGCCGCCGCCGGGCTTGCGAAACCTGCAATCAACGCTTCACCACCTACGAGCGGCGGGAACCGGCGATGATGGTGCGTAAGCGCGACGGGCGGCTCGAGCCGTTCGACTCCGCCAAGGTCCGAGCCGGGATGGTGCGGGCGCTGGCCGATCCCGACGGGGATCCGGTCGCCCTCGACGCCGCGGTTGCCCGGATCGAGGCCGCCTGTGAAGAGCACGGCCCCGAGGTGGCCTCCGAGGAGGTCGGGCGCATGGTGCTGGCCGAATTGCGTCACCTCGACGAGGCCGCCTATCTCCGGTTCGCCTCGGTCCACAAGGACTTCTCCGGGGCCCCGGACTTCACTCGTGAGATGGAGTCTCTGCAGGGCCGCCCTCCGGCCAAGGATCGCTAGCCGAGCCGGATTCGGGCCTCGACCAGCCAGGTCTGCATGGCGGCGATCGCCGCCGCCGCCGCCGCATCCACGTCGGCCACCGCCGCTTCGAGCTCGGCGGTGGCCAGGGCCGCCCGGGCTTGGAGCTCGGCGATGATCGTTCCGGTCTCGGTCGGATCGCCGCGGCGCAGTGCCAGCAGATAGCGGTCCGCCCAATCGGGAAGGGCGTCGATCGCCTCGGCCACCTGGTTGCGGTAGTCCTGGAACGCCGGATCGTCGTCCATGGTGGTGTAGGCGCGCTCGGTGGCGCTCTGCATGTCGGCGATCGCCCTCGCCGCCGGGTCGATCAGCGACTCGGGGGCCTCGGTGGGGAGCAGCGGCACAGCCAGTATGGACGCCGCCGCTTCCCGGTAACCCGCCGCCGCCGCCAGCCCCGACATCATCTCTTCGGCTTCATCGACGACCGCCAGCATCTGGCTGCGGGCGGGACGGAGTTCCTCGATGGGTCCGATGGGGAGCAGCGGGATCACGGTGGGCAGATCGGCGCGCACCACCGCGGCAAAGGTGGTGGTGGCCGCGGCGAAGTCTGCCAGGGCCACGGGGTCGCTGGGGGCGGGCGCCTCAGCCAGGGCGCGCAACGCCGGCTCGAACTCGTTCAGCGCAGCCCGATATTCGACCCGGCGGGCATCGGCGCGCTGCTGGGGCACGGTGACCAGCGCCTGGACGGCCACCGTGGCCAGGATCCCCAGGGTCGCCGCCGCGGCCAGGATCGACCACCGGAACCCGCGGCGTCCGCCCACGGTCCGATCCAGCGGTCGGGGCTGCCAGTCGAAGTCCAGGTCCGGCAATGTCTCGGCGTCCTCGGCGGCGGCGGCGGGACGCGCCGGAGCCGCTGGGGTCGTCTCCAGCAGCTCCAGGATGGTGCGTCGGTTGGCGTCGCGCTCGCGGGGATTGATCGGCATCGCTTCCACGGGTCATCTTCGACCCGGGACTGCGTTTGCTCAAGCGCCCCGGGTCGGGGAGCCGCGATAATCGCAGGGTGAGGGTTCAATTGCACCGCCTCGACCCCGGGCTCCCGGTGCCCCGACACGCCCACGAGGGCGATGCCGGGGCCGATCTCTACGCCCGGGAGCCGGTCACGCTGTCCCCGGGAGAGCGCCGTCTGGTCCCCACCGGGGTCGCGGTCGCCATTCCCGCCGGACACGTCGGATTGGTCACCCCCCGTTCCGGTCTGGCGGTGCGGTCCGGGATCGGCATCGTCAACGCTCCGGGAATCGTCGATAGCGGTTACCGCGGCGAGCTCGCCGTGCTGCTGGTCAACCACGGGGACCAGCCGGTGGCCATCGAACGCGGCGACCGCATCGCCCAATTGGTGGTTGTGGCGGTCGCCTCGATCGAGTTCGAGGAGGTCGACGAGCTCGACGACACCACCCGCGGAGCCGGAGGGTTCGGCTCCACCGGCACCCGCGACATCGTTCCTTGAGCCCAAAAGCCGGGGCGTATACTGCTGGCCCTCGCGGACGTAGCTCAGTTGGTAGAGCGTCACCTTGCCAAGGTGAAGGTCGCCGGTTCGAGACCGGTCGTCCGCTCCAGGGGCGGGATGCTCCGGCCTCCTGAAGCCTGGCGGCGTGGCCGAGTGGTTCAGGCGAGGGTCTGCAAAACCCTTTACCCCGGTTCAATTCCGGGCGCCGCCTCGGGGCCGGGCATGGGTCCGGCCATTGCGGGCGCTTAGCTCAGCGGGAGAGCGCTTCCCTGACACGGAAGAGGTCACTGGTTCAATCCCAGTAGCGCCCACCACC
>CAYTTU010000199.1:0-6605 GCA_964440905.1 uncultured Acidimicrobiia bacterium
GGCCGCCAAGGTGCTACTCGGCTCCGGCGACCCCCTGATCGGGCGGCTCCTCATGTACGACGGTCTTCGCGGCGAGTTCACCCGGCTCGAGGTAGGGCGGTCATCGAGTTGCCCGCTGCAACACGGCCCTGAGTAGCTGACAGCTCATAGCTGCCGTTCCACAACTGAAACCCGGCTCAGTTGGCGCCGATCAGGGTTTTGAGTTCGTCCTCGACTGCGGTGGTGACCACTCCGGTTCCGCCGAGGATGACGACCGTCACCGCGCCGAGGCGAGTGATCTCGGTGCTGACTTCGGCGGGGAGGCTGGTGCCGGGGACGAGTAGCACTGGGGCGTCGTATTTGCCCGCAGCGGCGGCTCCAGCGAGGGCGTCGGGGAAGTTCAGTCCGGTGGCGATGTAGACGCGGTTGGAACCGCCGGGGAAGGCGTCTTCGCTGATCGCCACCGCGGTGCGGTAGCGGTTGGTGCCGGCGATGCGTTCCACGGTGTCGCCGATCTGGAGGGCGTCGAGGGCGGTGAGTACCGCGTCGGAGACTACCGAGGTGCCGCCGACGACGACGATGCGGTCCGGGGTGAGCCGGACGATCTCGTTGGCGACCGCGGCTGACACGCTGGTGCCGTCGACCAGAAGCACCGGTCCGTTGCCAACGGTGGCGGCCGAGGCGGCGGCGAGGGCGTCGGCAAACCCGATACCGGTGGCGACGTACACCACATCGGCGGAGCCATCGGCGGGGAAGCCGTGCTGGCTGATGGCGACCGCGGTGAGGTACCGGTTGGTGCCGGAGAGCCGGTCAACAGTGGGGGCGTAGCCGCCGAGATCCGTCTCCACCACCGCCGACACCGCCCCGGTTCCCCCGAGGATGGTGATCACATCGGGATCGAGTCGGGTCAGCTCTGCGGCGGTGGCAGCGGGGATCCCGGTATCGACCAGCATCAGCGGAGCACCCAGCTTGCCGGCTACCGCGGCGCCGGCCAGGGCGTCGGGGAAGTTGAACCCGGTGGCCACGAACACCTCGGTCACCGCATCCAGATCGGGGAAATCGTTCTCCGACACCGCTGCCGCCGTCCCGAACCGGTTCGAACCCGCATAACGGATCACCACCGGGCCGGCATCGACCTCGAAGGCCCCGATGTCACAAGCACCATCGCTCCGCAGAAAGCCGCGCTGGTCGGTCGGCTCGCAGGTGGTGCCGCCGCTTCCCGGCGTGGCCGGGTTGCCGGCATCCTGGGCCGCGGAGCCGTCGAATATCTTCATGGTGAACGTCGCCCCCCCGTTGTCGGCGGGGAGCGCCCACCCAGGATCGGCAGCGAGGAGGTTCCCGGTGGTGTCACCCGAAAGGGCGCAGTCGGTCGGGTCCCCGATCAGGTTGTATCCCTGTGATACGGCCACATAGCAGTCGTGAGGCGGGTTCCCGTAGAGAATCGTGTTGCGCAGCTTGGGTCCGGAAAACCCATTGGTGGCCACCGCGCCACCGGCGACCGCCGACGAGTTGGCGCCAAACGACGAGTTGGTTATCACGCCAGACGTGTAGACGGCGCCACCCTGCAGCGCGGCATCGTTGTCGTAGAAGGTGCTGTTGGCGATGAATACCCCATCCTGGGTCAGGTCGCCGATTGCCCCACCCGACCCGGCGGAAGCAGTGTTGCGGGCGAAGTAGGAACCCGAAATCTCCACGGTGCCGGAGTTGCCGACGAAGATGGCTCCGCCGAATTCGCCCGCGTTGTTGGTGTCGAAGGTCGTGTCGGTGATTGTCAGCTCGAGGCCTGATGCGCCCACCGCCACTGCACCACCGTCTTCGCCAGCGCTGTTGTTGGCAAAGGTGCTGCGGTGAATCTCGAGGGAGCTGTCCCCGCCTGACACCCAGATCCCCCCTCCGTCGGCGTCGGCGGAGTTCATGGTGAATTCGCTGTCGGTGATGGTCGCGGTCACCAGCCCGCCGATGTGCATGCCCGCCCCGAGGCCACCCGGGTCGAGGGCGTCGTTGCCGCTGACCGTGACCCGGACCAGATCGATGACGGTGCGGCTGAAGGCGAGGATCCCGGCGGCGCTCGCGGTGGCCGTACCGTCCTGCACCGTGATGTCCTCGAGGAGCATCACCGGGAAGGGTGTTGTCATCGCGGGGTTCTGGATGGTGATTCCGCCGCCCGACCCACTCGCCGATGCGTTCTGGACGGTCAACCCGGTGATGGTGGCGCTGTGGCCGGAGAAGCGGATCCCTCCCCGGGTGTTCTCGCCATCGATGATGGTGAGGCCCTCCCCGGCGCCGTTGATGGTGAGGTCTACGCCGAAGTTGTCGACCACGGTCACCCCGGACCCGGTATAGGTGCCGGCAGCGACCTGGATGGTGTCCCCATCGGCGGCGGCGTCGACCGCGGCCTGGATGGTGCAGTAGTAGGGAACGCCGTCGGTGTCGTCGCAGTCGACTTCATCGTCGACGAAGAGGGTCGTGGCCGCATCTACCCGGGGGGCGATGGCAACCAGAGAAGCGGAGACGACCATCACGACGGCCAGCAGCGACCGCTTGAGCATGTTCCCCCTCCAGGACGACCGAACCGTCAGGGACAATACCGCTTCGCTCTAGCGGAGGGTGAGAATCTAGTGCCCGGGGCGCGATGGTCAGCCCGTAGCCACCACCCGAAACACCCCGTCCTCTCGGGTGAAGTACAACTCGCCGGCCAGATCCACGCCGAACGATGTCAGCCGCCACCCGGTTTCGGCGAGCAGTGCCTCCGCGACGACCGCACCGGCGGCATCGACCCGGATCGCCAGCAGGCCGCCGGTGCACCAATCGGAGAACAGGTAGGTGCCAACCAGTCCAGGGATGGCACTGCCCCGGTAGACGTAGCCTCCGGTGACGGCGCATCGTCCGTTGCTGTGTGGGTACTCGTAGACCGGCGGGGTGAGGCCAGGGTCGGCGCAGTCCTCGGCACTCCCCTCGAAGCAGTGGGTGCCCTCAAGGGTGTCCCAGCCAAAGTTGGCACCGGCGTCAGCCAGCGTCACTCTGTCGATCTCCTCCATTTCGAACTGGCCGACGTCGCCGATCCAGATGACATCGCCATCGAAGGAGAAACGCCACGGGTTGCGCAGTCCCATCAGGAACACCTCGGGAGCGCCCGTGGTGCCGTCGGCATGGGGATTGTCCGCCGGGATTGTGTACGGGCCGGGGTCGTCGACGTCGACTCGCAGGATCTTGCCCAGCAGCGAGAAGGGGTCCTGGGCGTTCTCGTGCGGATCGCCGCCCCCACCGCCGTCGCCCAGGGCGATGTAGAAGTAGCCATCCGGACCGAAGGCGATCATGCCGCCGTTGTGGTTGGAGGCGGGCTGATCCAGGGCGAGCACGGTGCGCACCACATCGGGGACGGCGGCTGCTGCCTCCAACGGGAACGAGTACTCGGCGACCACGGTGTCACCGGCGTTGTCGGAGTAGTGCACGAACATCCGCGACGGGTCGAGCGGATGGAAAGCCAGGCCGAGCAGCCCCTGCTCTCCGGCAAACCGGGTGCGCCTGTTGATGTCCAGCACCACCGTCCGCTCCCCGGCCAGCAGTGCATAGACGATGCCGACCTGGTCGGCCACGAACAGGCGCTCGTCGCCCGGACGAGCGGTGACGAACACCGGCTGTTCGAGACCTCCTGCAACCTGCTCCACTTCCAGTGCGATCTCCGCCAGGGGCAGGGTGGTGGTCGTGGTGGTCGGTGGCAGGGTGACGGTGGTCGTGATCGATGTGTCCGGGGCCGTGGTGGTGGCGGCGGTGGTGGTGGCGGTGGGGGGGGTGATGACGGTCGTTCCCGCGTCGGTCGTCGGGGTACCGCAGGCGCCGAGGAGGAGAAGGATCGTTCCCGCGGAACGCCAACGGATTGCCATACGGCTGAGGGTAGGAACGCTCCGTCGCTCGTTCGCCAACGAGTGACGGCGAACGCCGGCGGGTCGAGGCCCTAGGCGCTCCCCAACGCGTTCCCCACATCCACCACCAGGTCGTCCGGATGCTCCACTCCGATGGAGAGGCGCACCAGGCCGGGAGTGATGCCATTGGCGGTGTTGACCTCTTCTCCTGCCTCGCAGTGGGTCATGGTGGCGGGGTGCTCGGCCAGCGAGTCCACCGACCCGAGACTCACCGCCAACTTGAATAGGTGGAGCGAATTCAGGAACCGATACGCCGCCTCCTTGCCACCGGCCACCTCGAACGAGATCATCCCGCCGGCTCCGAGGCACTGACGCTTGAACAGGTCGTGGCGAGGGTCACCGGCGGTGAGGTGTCCCAGATAGTTGACCGATGCGACCTTGGGATGATCCCGCAGGAAGTCGGCGACGCGGCGGGCGTTGGCGGCCTGGCGCTCCATCCGCATCCCTAGTGTCGCCATCGAGCGCAGCAGCAGCCAGGCGGTGAACGGATTGGTCATGTTGCCCACGAATGTGCGCATCGCCCGGATCGGGTCGAGCATGTCGTGTGAGCCGAGGGCCGCCCCGGCGATGAGGTCGCCGTGCCCGCCGATGTACTTGGTTGCCGAGTACACCACGATGTCGGCACCGTGCTCCAGCGGGTGTTGGAACACCGGGCCGAGGAAGGTGTTGTCGACCGCCACGGGCACCCGGTGCTCATCGGTGGAGAACCGATTCGCCACCCCGGCGCACATCTGGAGGTCGATGAGGTCGTTGGTGGGGTTGGCCGGAGTCTCCACGTAGATCATGCCCAGTCGTCCACCATGGCGTTCGATCCGGGTAGCGATCTCATCCGGCGCCGTGGTGTGATCGAAACGGATGTGCCCCACGCCATACCGGGGCAGCACTTGCTCGATGAAGTGATGGGTGCCGCCGTAGATCGGGGAGGACACTGCCACCACGTCACCGGGGCGGAGGTGGGCCCACAATGTCGTGGTTATCGCTGCCATCCCCGACGAGAACAGTGCCGCGGTCTCGGCGCGGTCCCAGACGGCGAGGCGATCCTCGGCGATCTCCAGACCCGGGTTGTTGAGCCGGGAGTAGATCAGATCGGGGTGCTCGTCGGCTCGGGGAGTGTCCATCCCGTAGGCGAGTTCGAAGCAGCGCGCTCCGACTTCGGCCGATGGGAACACGAAGGTGGAGGTCTGAAAGATCGGAGGTGATGCCGCCCCCTCGGACCACTCGGGCCGGAACCCGTAGGTCATCATCAGGCTCTCGGGGTGCAGGCTGGCTGGATCCAGGTCGGTCCACTTGGCCATGGTTTCCTCCCGGCCGGGTGGGTGTGTTAGGCAGCGTAGATGGTCTACCGGGTTCGGGGTCCGAAGTTTGGAGTTTGGAGTTTGGAGTCTGGAGTTCCGTTCTGAACTCTCAACTCTGAACTCCAAACTCTGAACTCAGGTCTCAGCTCCGCAATCGCTCTATCCCTACCGCCCCGACCGTGATCCCCACCTCCCCCAGGTCCTGCGGCGGTTCTTCCCGGGTGATCATCGCCGCGGCAAACCGTGCCATCGCCGGTGAGGTCTTGATCCCGAACCCGCCCTGTCCTGCCAGCCAGTACAACCCCGGGAGGTCGGGGTCCCAGCCGTTCACCGGGCGATGGTCGGAGACGAACGAGCGCAATCCCGCCCAGGCGCGCCCCACCGAACGGATCGTCATCGTGGTGACCGATTCGATCCGCTCGATGCCAAGGGCGACTTCCATCTCGTCGTGACGCACGTCGTGAGGCTCCATCGGGGTCTCGTCGCATGGAGACCCAAGCAGGTGCACCCCTTCGGGGCGGAAGTAGAACTGCTCGGCGACGTCGATGATCATCGGCCAGGGGTGCGGTCCAAGCCCGGTCGGAGAGGCGAAAGTGAAGGCTGTGCGCCGTTTGGGCACCAGCCCGATCGAAGCGGCCCCGGCGATCGCGCCGACCCGATCGCACCACGCGCCGGCGGCGTTCACCACGACATCGAAGTCACCGCTCTGATGGGAGGCACTGACCTCCCAGCCCGGCGTGCGTGGTCGCAAGCCGACGACGGGGGCCGAGGTGACGACTCGTCCGCCGCGGGAGCGCAGTCCACCGAGAAAGCCACTGTGCAGTGCATGGACATCGATATCGCGGGCATCGGGTTCGAGGATGCCGCCGGTCACCACTGCGGTGTCCAGCACCGGGCAAAGCCCGGCAGCCTCGGCGGCGCTCACCGCCCGCACGGCCGGGACCATGTGGTGGTACTCGGCGAGTGATTGCACCCTTGCCTCCTCCTGTGTCGCGGTGGCGACGAACATCACCGGCCGGGGATGGACCAGGGCGGTTTCGGTGAAACCAGGAGGTGGGCGCTCGAGGAAATTGCGGCTGGCGATGGCGAAGCGGCGCACCACCGGATCGCCGTAGCACTCGGTGAAGAGCGCCGCCGAGCGCCCGGTGGAATGATGTCCGCAGGTCTTTTCCTGTTCGAAGAGCGTGACCTCGCAGGAAGCCGCGAGTTCAAAGCCGACGCTCGCCCCAGCAATGCCCCCACCGATGACCGCAACCCGCATCACTCTGGCTGGTAACTGGTAACTGGCAACTGGGGACTTCCCAGAGCTATGTCCTGCGGTCGTACCGGGACCCGGGTGAGCGGTTTGCCGGTGGCATTGCGGATCGCCGCCACCACCGCCGCGGTCGAGGAGATGGTGGGGGGCTCG
>CAYTTU010000200.1:0-3841 GCA_964440905.1 uncultured Acidimicrobiia bacterium
TGGTGGTGGTCGGGGCAGTGGTGGTCGTGGCCGGTGCTGCAGTCGTGGTGGGTGCTGCAGTCGTCGTGGTGGTCGCCACCGTGGTGGTGGTAGCGGCCGTGGTCGTGGTGGTCTCGGCCGACCCGCCACCGCAAGCGGCGGCAAGCAAGGCGAAAGCGGCAATGGCGTGTTTCATTGGATCCCCTCCTGTGGTCCGCGATTGTGGTGCATCAGTGGGAGAAACGGGCGAGGGGCGAGGGGTTAGGGGTTAGGGGTTAGGGTCGCGTGGGAGGTCTGGACGAGAGACTGTCTGGAGTCTGGAGTCTGGAGTCTGGAGTCTGGAGTCTGGAGTCTGGTATCGGAGTCGGGAGTCGGGAGTCGGGAGTCGGTACTCTCTCTCCGTGCCCATCCACGATTCGCTGTGGCCGCGCGCCGACTCCTGGCTCGCCGGGGGCGCTTCCGACCCCGACCTGGTGGTGGTCGGGGTGCCTTCGTCTTCGGCCTCGTTGAGTCCCTCCGAGGCGTGGCGCTTTCCCGCCGCGTTGCGGTCCGCCCTGGGAGGGCTGGCAGTGTTCGACGGGGAGACCGGTGCGGATCTGCGCACCGTGTCCGTGTCCGACCTGGGGGACTGGCCGGTGGAGGGGCTCGACATGCACACCATGCCGGGCGAGGTGGTGAAAGCCGTCAAGGCGCTCGACCCCCTGCCCGTCAAGGCCTTTCTCGGCGGCGACAACGCCATTACCCGGCCGCTGGTCAACGGTTTGAGCCGTGGCGATCTCACCGGGGTGGGGATCCTCACCATCGATGCCCACCACGACGTCCGCCTCACCACGTCTGGGCCGAGCAACGGAAGCCCGATCCGCGGGCTGATCGAAGACGGGCTCCCTCCGGGGCGGGTGGTGCAGGTGGGGATCCACTCCTTCGCCAACTCCGCCGAGTACCGGCAGTACTGCACCGAGCACGGCATCGAGGTGGTCACCATGACCACCGTCGACGAGGTGGGGGCGGGCTGGGTGGTCACCAGCGCCCTGGCCGACCTGGCGCGACGCTGCGAGTGGATCTACGTCGACGTCGACATCGATGTGCTCGACCTGGCTTTTGCTCCGGGATGCCCCGGTGCCCGGCCCGGGGGGATGACCCCCCGGCAACTGGCTGCCGCCTGTCGCGCCGCGGGGGCCCACCCGGCAGTGCGGGCGGTGGACTTCGTCGAGGTGGATCCCGCCCGTGATCGCGACGGGCTGACCGTGATGAATGCCGCCACCGCCTTTCTCGCCTTTGTTTCAGGGTTGGCGATGCGGGAGGCGGCGTGAAGGCGGTCACGGTCACCGGAGATGCCCTCGTCGCCGCCGATGTGGTCGCAGTGGCGCAGCGGCGGGCCACCGCGGGGTTGGGTTCCGGGGTCGCCGATCGGATGGAGGGAGCGCGCCGCGTGGTGGCCGATGCCGTGGAGCGCGGCGCCATCGTCTACGGCATCACCACCGGATTCGGAGCACTGGCTACCACCCGGGTGGCCCCGGAAGAGTCCGCAGCCATGCAGGTGGCCCTGCTCCGCTCCCACGCCGCCGGCGTCGGAGCGCCGCTGGGCGACGAGCAGGTGCGCGCCATGCTGCTGCTGCGCGCCCGCACCCTGGCCCAGGGCCACTCCGGGGTGCGGGTCGAGGTGGTGCAGCGGCTTCTCGACATGCTGCGGCTCGACATGCTTCCGGTGGTTCCGGGTCAGGGCTCGGTCGGCGCCTCCGGCGACCTGGCACCGTTCGCCCACCTTGCGCTTCCGGTGATCGGCGAAGGAGAGGTCCGGGTCGGAGGTGCGGTACTGCCTGCGGCGGAGGCGCTCCGCATCGCCGGACTGGAGCCGCTGGTGCTGCAGCCCAAGGAAGGACTCAGTCTGCTCAACGGCACCGAGGGGATGCTGGCGATGCTCGTGCTCGGCCTCGACCGGGCGCACCGCATCATCTCTGCTGCGGATCTGGCGGCGGCGCTGAGCATCGAGGCACTATTGGGCAGCGAGCGTCCGTTTGCCGAAGCGGTCCACGCCCTGCGACCCCATCCGGGGCAGGCGGCATCGGCGCGGCGAATCCGCCGCGCCCTCGAGGGCAGCGCAATCGTCTCCAGTCATCGTCACGACTTCGATCACGCCGTCCAGGACGCCTACTCGCTGCGCTGTGCTCCTCAGGTGCACGGTGCTGCGGCCGACGTGCTCGCCTTCGCCGACGGAGTGGCGGAGCGGGAGCTGGGGGCAGTGGTGGACAACCCGATCGTGTTCCCCGAGTCGGGGGAGGTGGTCTCAGCGGGCAACTTCCACGGCGAGCCGCTGGCCTTCGCCCTCGACTTCAGCGCCATCGCCGTGGCCGAGGTGGCGTCGATATCGGAGCGGCGCACCGACCGCATCCTCGACCCCGCCAGATCGGCAGGGCTTCCCCCGTTCCTGGCCACCAGGCCGGGACTGGACTCGGGCTACATGATCGCTCAGTACACCGCGGCGGCACTGGTGGCGGAGAGCCGCGTGCTGTGCCATCCCGCCTCGGTGGACTCGATCCCCACCTCCGGGCTCCAGGAGGACCACGTCTCGATGGGTTGGGGAGCGGGACGCAAGCTCGGCGCGGTGCTCGACAACTCGCTGCGGGTAGTAGCGGTGGAGTTGCTGTGCGCCGCCGAGGGTGTGGATCGCCGCGCTCCACTGCGTCCCGGAGCCGGAACCGCCGCGGTGCACGCCGCGGTGCGATCCGTGGTGCCTCCGCTGGAGCACGATCGTCCCCCCGGTCCTGAGATCGAGGCGATCGCCGCAATGGTCGAAGCGGGTGGTCTCGACGCCATCGCCACCGGGTGAGCCGCATCGAGCGCTTTCAGGCGCGGGCCTCCGCCTGGATCATGAGGCGGCCGGTGCGGGCGTGGTGGGCGACCCTTTTCGGATTGTTCACGATCACCGCGGTCGTTCCCGCAGGGATTATCGACCAGGCCGCCGCCCGTGGCGACTGGGCCCCGGTCATTGCAATCACCTGGATGGTGGTGCTGGCGGTGGTGCCGCTGGTCTTCCCTCACTTCGCTCGGCGTCGGTTCGACGAGGTGGTGGCGCTGCTGTGCTTCATGTGCCTTCCTCCGACGATGCTTGCCCTGTGGGCTGCCTCCCGGGGCGGGGGACGCTGGCTTCCGATCACCGGCTGGGTGCTGAGCACCCTTGCCCTCGAGGTCGTCTTGCGCGCTGCGGTGCGGGACGCTCGGCGGCCGCGCCCTCCGACCGACGAATAGGTAGTGAAAGGTCGAAGCCCGATCAGAACCGGGATTGCGGGGCGGCATCGAAGAAGGCGATGATGTCGAGCGTTGCTCCGCTGCGCACTTCGGTCAGGCCGGTGCAGACCGCCCACCCCGCCACTCGGGGCCCGAAGATGTCTACGGCGGTGAGTCCCATGGTGCACTGCCCCGGCTTGGAGTTGAAGGTCTGCCCGGGTGCGGAGATGGTGATGGAGAAGCCGGTGGTGGCCTCGCCGTCCAGCGCCAGCTGCCGTCCGGAGACGAGGAGGATGGCCCCGTCCGTGTTGCGCAGCCGGACCTTGACGTCATATCGGCACTCGGACTCGGGGAGGTCGGACCCGGTCTCACACTCCGGGTTGGCCGGGTTGCCTTCCGCGTCCGTCAGGTACATCTCGAACCCGTCGAGGTGCTCGAAGATGAAGCGCCCCTCGAGCGCCCCGGAGGCATCCATCGCCGCCGCGGCATGGTCCGGCCCTCCCGTCGCCGTCTGCAGGTCGAATAGCCGGGCGCGACGTGCTTCAGCCGAGTCGGCCACCCCGGGACCGATGCGGTCGGCGACCGCCTCCACCGCGAAGCCGGGCACGAACCAGCGACCCACGGTAAAGGCGAGCGA
>CAYTTU010000201.1:0-12024 GCA_964440905.1 uncultured Acidimicrobiia bacterium
CTCGGTGGCCGTCTTGATGCGGGTCTTCAGCTCGGAGCGAACCGCCAGGCCGCGAGCGTGACGCTTCACGTTCTGGCGGTTGCGCTTGATCTGGGAGGCGATGTTGGCCATGGATGTAGAACCATTTCGATGCGGGGGAACAGAGGAAGATTAGCAGGCCCGGGGGGTTCCTGAGCGGCCGGGGCGGCTTCTGGGCTGTGAGCTTTGAGCCTTGAGCCAATACCCCCCACCGACCTCACTCCGTTCGGTCGGCTCCCCCACAAGGGGGGAGCGGTTTGTGGCGTCGGGCCTCCGGTATCGGGCGTCGGGCGTCGGGCATCGGGGTTCCTACAATGCCTACTCCCCGCCGGAGACCGATGACCGACCTTTCGCGCATACGCAACTTCTCGATCATCGCGCACATCGATCACGGCAAGTCCACCCTGGCGGACCGTTTGCTGGAGCGCACCGGAGCGATCGCCGCCCGCGACATGCGGGAGCAGGTGCTCGACTCCATGGACCTGGAGCGGGAGCGGGGGATCACCATCAAGGCCCAGGCGGTGCGGCTTCCCTACCGATCCCCTCAGACCGGCCTCGAGTACGTGCTCAACCTGATCGACACCCCGGGGCACGTCGACTTCTCCTACGAGGTCTCCCGCAGCCTGGCGGCGTGTGAGGGGGCGATCCTGCTGGTGGACGCCGCCCAGGGGGTCGAGGCACAGACTTTGGCCAACGCCTACCTGGCCATCGAGGGCGGCCTGGAGGTGATCCCGGTGCTCAACAAGCTGGATCTGCCCGCAGCCGACCCCGAGCGGGTCGCCCGCGAGGTGGCCGGGGTGCTCGGGGGTAATCCCGACGAGGTGCTCCGGGTGTCGGCCAAGACCGGTGAGGGCATCGACGAACTGCTGGAGGCGATAGTCCACCGCCTCCCCCCTCCGGCGCCGGCGGGCGATGGCAGGCTGCGCGCCCTGGTGTTCGACTCGTACTACGACGTGTACCGCGGCGTGGTGTGTTACGTACGCATCACCGACGGCCGAGTGTCCACCGGGGATCTGCTGCGGTTCATGGCGACCGGGGAGGACCTTCCCGCCGACGAGGTGGGGGTGCTCACCCCCAAGGCGGTTCCGGTGGCAACGCTGGGAGCGGGCGAGGTGGGCTACCTCATCACCGGGGTCAAGGAGGTGGAGCGGATCAAGGTGGGAGATACCGTTACCCGGCGGGATCGCCCCGCCACCGAGATGCTTCCCGGCTATCGCGAGCCCAAGCCGATGGTGTTTTCCGGACTGTTTCCCACCGACGGCGACGAGTTCGAACGGCTGCGCGAGGCACTGGAGCGCCTCCGCCTCAACGACGCCGCCCTGGTGTATGAGCCGGAGACCTCGCGCGCCCTGGGCTTCGGGTTCCGTTGCGGGTTCCTCGGACTGCTGCACATGGAGATCGTGCGCGAGCGGCTGGAGCGCGAGTACGACCTCGAACTGGTGACCACGGCGCCGTCGGTGGCGTTCCGGGTGAAGCTGCAAAACGGCACCGAGCTGGAGGTGCGCAGCCCCCAGGATCTCCCCGAAGTGATGGAGCGACTGGTTATCAGCGAGCCGATGATGCGGGTGATGATCCTCACCCCCACCGAGTACACCGGGACGGTGATGGAACTGCTTCAGGAGCATCGCGGGGTGATGACCACGATGAACTACCTCTCCAAGGAGCGCATCGAGCTGCTCTACCGGGTGCCGCTGGCCGAGATCGTCTTCGGGTTCTTCGACCAGCTCAAGTCGCGCACCCGGGGCTACGCCTCCCTCGACTACGAGGTCGACGGCTACCAGGTGGCCGATCTGGTGCGGGTCGACATCCTGCTCAACGAGCTGCCGGTCGACGCCTTCTCGGCCATCGTCCACAAGGACAAGGCGTACTTGTATGGGCGCAAACTGGTGGACCGGCTCCGCCAGTTGATCCCGCGCCAGCTGTTCGACGTGCCCATCCAGGCCGCCATCGGGTCGCGCATCATCGCCCGCGAGACGGTGAAGGCGAAGCGCAAGGACGTGATCGCCAAGTGCTACGGCGGCGACATCACCCGCAAGCGCAAGCTGCTCGAGAAGCAGAAGGAAGGCAAGAAGCGGATGAAGATGCTCGGCTCGGTGGAGGTGCCCCAGGAGGCCTTCATCGCCGTCCTCCGGGTCGATGAAGACTGACTCCGGGTCGATAAGGACTGATCGCCCCGACGATCCGGCGGTGGTCGACGCCGCCGCCACCCGGGTGGCCGCCTACCTGCACGTCCCGTTCTGCCGCCGGTTGTGCCCGTATTGCGACTTCGCGGTACAGGTGGGAGGCGACATCGATCGGTATGTCTCGGCGGTGCTCGCCGAGATCGATGCCGCCGAGCCATTCGACCGGCCCCTGGATGCGATCTATCTCGGCGGGGGCACCCCGACGTCACTGCCGACCGACGCCCTCCACATTCTGTTCCACCGAGTGGCGCAGCGTTTCGGCATCGCCGCCGACGCCGAGGTGTCGCTGGAAGCCAACCCCGAGGACGTCACTCCCACGGCGGCGGCGGCGTGGCGCTCGGCCGGCTTCAACCGTATCTCGCTCGGAGTGCAGTCCCTCCACCCGCCGACCCTCACCGCCCTGGGTCGGGGGCACGACGCCCCCATCGCCCGCGGCGCCCTGGATGCCGCCCGTGAGGTCTTCCCGTCGGTGAACGCCGACCTGATATTCGGCACCCCGGGTGATGACGGGTGGGAGGAGTCGGTCGCCGGAGTGCTCGCCGTCGGGGTGGATCACCTCTCGGTGTATGCGCTCACCGTGGAGCGGGGAACGGCGCTGTCGCGCGCCGTTGCCGCCGGCGCCCCCGCCCCGGACCCCGACGTGCAGGCGGAGGCGTATCAGGTGGCCGAGTCCGCGGCCACCGCTGCCGGCCTGGTCCGCTACGAGACGTCGAACTACGCCAGGCCCGGTCACGGCTGCGTGTACAACCTGGTCACCTGGGCCCAGGGGGAGTACGCCGCCTTTGGGAACGGGGCGCACCGCCATCGCGCCGGGGAGCGATCGTGGAATGTGCGCCGGGTGGATCGTTACACCGAGCGGGCGCTCGCCGGCGAAACTCCAGTGGCCGGGTCCGAGCGGCTCGATCACTGGGGGCGGGAGGTGGAACGGGTGATGCTGGGGTTGCGCCGCAGTGCCGGGGTGCGTGGCGGCGTGGCCGGTGCGGCGCTGCTCGCCTCGGAAGAGGGGGATCGCCTCGTGGCCGCCGGGGTGCTCGGCCGGGAGGGGGATCGGATCGTGGTGACCCGGCCCCTGCTCGGAGACGCCGTGGGCAGGGCGTTGTTAGCACTCGATCCCGTCGAGTGCTAAGTGCGGCGGCTCTGCACTGCTAGAGTTGCTCAGGATGCTCGATGAACGCAAGGCTGCGATCCTCGCCGCCCTCGTCGAGGGCCACATCGCCACCGGGGCGCCGGTCTCCTCGCGCGCCATCCTCGACCGCAGCGGACTGGACTGTTCCAGCGCCACCATCCGCAACGAGATGGTCGTTCTCGAGCGCCACGGGCTGGTCGCCCAGCCTCACACCTCGGCAGGCCGCATCCCCACCGACCGTGGCTACCGCTACTACGTCGATCACCTCTCCCCGGATTCGCTGCGCGCCTCCACCCGGGGTCGGATCGACACGTTCTTCGGAACGGTCCACGCCGAGTTCTCTCGGATCCTGCGCCAGACCTCCGAACTGCTGAGCGAGATCACGCACTATCCGGCGGTGGTGCTCGGCCCGGGCTTGCGGGGCCACGTCGTGCGCGACGTCCACCTCCTCGCCGTGGAGCCGGATGCGGTGGTGCTGGTGGTGATCACCGAGAGCGGACGGGTGCATCAGGCGGTATTACGTCCCCCCCGCCGGGTCGGGCCCGACGAGGTTGCTGCTGCCGCCGCCGCCCTCGGGGATCTGGTCGGACGCGAGTTGAGCGACGAGGTGACCCTTGGCCCGGTGGACGGGCCACCCGCGGTGGCCTCGCTGGTCAACGTCACCCTGGGAGCGATCACGGAGTCACTCGACCGGGGCCGGGAGATCTATGTGGGGGGCACCAGTCGCATGGTCGATCTGTGGGAGGACCTGGCCAGCCTGCACCGGGTTCTCGCCCTGCTGGAACGGGAGGCAACAGTGCTCGAGTTGCTCGACGACCGCGCCGAGGGTACCTCGGTGCGATTCGGGCCCGAGATGCACGCCACCGAGCAGGACCTTGCCGTGGTATCCGCTGCATACCTCGCCGCTGGAGCCTGGGGCAGGGTCGGGGTGCTGGGACCGATGCGGATGGACTACAAGCGGTCGATCCGGGTGGTGGAGGAGGTCTCCGACGCCCTGGGCGATAGCCTGAACCACTGACGTGGCGGACTACTACGAGACCCTCGGTGTGGCGCGCGACGCCGACACCGACGACATCAAGAAGGCGTTTCGCCGCCTCGCCCGCGACTCTCATCCCGATGCCAAACCCGGGGATCCCGCGGCTGAGGCGCGGTTTCGGAAAATCGCCGAGGCCTATGAGGTGCTCTCCGACCCGCAGCGGCGCGCCGCCTACGACCGCGGCGATCGCATCGGCGACCTGTTCTCGTCGTTTGCCGGAGTGGAAGATCTGCTGTCGAGGTTCTTCGGCGGGGTGGGGGGCTTCGGCGGGGGAGCCGGGAGTGCCGCCACCGGGCGCGATGTCGGGGTCGAGGTGACGGTCACGCTCGCCGAGGCAGCCACCGGAGTGTCCCGCCCGGTGTCGTTTCGCGCCCCGGCAACCTGCCGGGTGTGCTCCGGGTCGGGATCGAGGCTCGGCGTGGATCTGGCCACCTGCGAGCGCTGCGGTGGGCAGGGATCGCTGCGGGTCACCCGCCAGACCATCCTCGGGGCGGCGATGTCGATCGTCGCCTGCGACCGCTGCCGGGGGCGGGGCAAGGTGATCGTGGAGGCCTGCGAGCAGTGCCGGGGACGGGGCTCGCTCACCGAGGAAGTGACCCTGTCGGTGGATGTGCCGGCGGGCATCGACGACGCCACCCGGATGCGGATTCCGGGCCGCGGCGCCGCCGGCGAGGCCGGGGGCCGCTCCGGCGACCTCTACGTCGACGTCAGGGTGGAGACCGATCCCAGGTTCGTTCGCCACGGCGCCGATCTGGTGCACCGGGTGCGGATCGGGATGACCGGGGCCACGCTGGGGGAGGACGTGGAGGTGCCTACCGTCGACGGCGATACCGAGACCATCACCGTGCCCCCGGGAACCCAGCCCGGCACGGTGTTCCGGCTGTCACGCCGCGGCATGCCCCGATTGCGGGGCCGGGGCCGGGGGGACCTGCTGGTCGAGGTGCTGGTGGAAGTTCCCCGCGGGCTCACCCGGGACCAGGAGGCGGCTTTGCGGGCCTTTGCCAACACCCTCGATGGTGCTCCCCCGGCCCCCAAGCGCCGTCGCCGCCAGTAGCCGGGTGCTGGACTCTGCCCACTTTCAGTCGCTATCATGAGCGCGCAGCGCGGCTAGGCGATTACGCTGAGTGGTGGACGCCCGGACGGCACGAGAGGGAGTCGGCAAGGTGACAGCCTCCTACAACGAAGTGGTGGGGGACCGGGTTCGTTCGATCCGACGCCAGCGGGGACTGTCCCTCCAAGAGGTGCAGCGCCTCTCCGGCGGAGAGTTCAAGGCAGCCGTGGTCGGCGCCTACGAGCGAGGGGAGCGCAGCCTCTCGTTGCCCCGCCTGCAGCGTCTTGCCCAGTTCTTCCAGGTTCCGGTTTCCAGTTTCTTGCCGCCACAGGATGGGGCCAAGGAGCGGGCCATGGGGGCCCTCCCCTCCGGTGGGGTCACCATCGACCTCAATCGGATGGAGCGGCTGTCGGGCACCGAGTCGGTGATCTTCAGCCGATTCCTCCGCTCGATCCAGATGATGCGACGCGACTTCAGCGGCAAGGTGCTGACCATCCGGCGAGACGACCTGCGGTTGCTCTCGCTGCTCATCGACCAATCGGAGCAGGCGTTCACCGAGCGGCTCAGCGAGGTCGGCCTGATCGCCGACCACTGAGACGAGTCGCCCCCGCCGCGCTGGTTGCCGGGGGTCCACCGGTATACTCGCGGCCCCCAATGTTCCCCTCGTCACGAGGACTTTTTTGACCCAACCCGCCGTCGCCGAGGTGACGTTGCGCGTCCCCGGCGACCACCACATGCTGGCGCTGCTCGGGGAGCGGGACGGCCACCTCCGCATAGTCGAAGAGGCCTACCCCGACGCGTCGATCGTCGCCCGCGGCGACGAGTTGCGCATCACCGGACCCAGCGCCGCCACCGCCTTGGTGCGCACCACCCTCGAGGAGCTGCTGGTGCTGGTACGTGACGGGCAGCACCTCGACCCCGACCGGGTGCGGCGCGTCGTCGATCTGGTCAAGGCGGAAGTGCCCAGCCCGTCGGGGGTGTTCACCGACGGCGTGCCGGTGGGTCGGGGCAAGGTGGTGCGGGCCAAGACCCTGAACCAAAAGCGCTACGTCGACGCCATCCGGCAGAACACCGTCGTCTTCGGCATCGGGCCGGCGGGCACCGGCAAGACCTATCTCGCCATGGCGCTGGCGGTCCACGGCCTGCAGAGCGGCGGGTACAACCGGATCATCCTCACCCGTCCGGCGGTGGAAGCGGGTGAACGGCTGGGGTTCCTCCCCGGCGACCTCGCCGCCAAGGTCGACCCGTACCTGCGGCCGCTGTACGACGCCCTGTTCGACATGCTGGGGCCGGAAGAGACCTCGCGGATGCTGGAGCGGGGCGCCATCGAGATCGCTCCGCTGGCCTACATGCGGGGCCGCACGCTGAACGATGCCTTCGTGGTGCTCGACGAGGCCCAGAACACCTCCCCCGAGCAGATGAAGATGTTTCTCACCCGGCTCGGGTTCAACTCGAAGATGGTGATCACCGGCGACGTCACCCAGGTGGACCTTCCCAATGGCCGGGCCTCGGGACTGCGCCAGGTGGGCTCGATCCTCATCGACATCCCCGGCGTCAACTTCATCACCCTCGGGGCCGAGGACGTCGTCCGCCATCGGATCGTCGCCTCGATCGTCGAGGCCTACCGGGTCCACGAGGAGGCCAAGGGGCGATGACCCTCCATTCCCGGATCGCCTCCGGGATCAGGATCGGCTCGCTGCTTCTCGCCGGGGCGCTGGTGGTGCTGGCCGTGACGGTGGGCCAGGATCCCGGACCGGCCCCGGTGGTGCTCCGCGAGGGTGAGGCTGCCCCGCAGACCTTTGTTGCCCCGGCCGGGGTGCCGGTGGTCGACGAGGATGCCACCGAGTCGGCCCGCGACGCCGCCGAGGCGGCGGTCGCCGACCTGTACAGCACCGACACCGAGGTGACCGAGACTGTTCTCGACGACGTGGTGGACGTGTTTGCCACCGTGGCCGCCGTCGCCGAGCCGTTACCGCCGCCGGGGACAACGACCACCACCAGCGGCGAGACCACCACCTCCTCGACCACCACCCCGGGGGGCACGACCACCACGACCGAGGCGACCACCACCACGACCATCCCCGCTGAGCCCCAGCCGCGGACCGATCAGATCATGCTGGTGCAGGCGGCGTATCCGCTCCTCGACGACCAGACCATCGCCACCCTGGTCGACATGGTCAACGAGGACACCGCCCGGATCGCCGAGGGCGAGACCGCCTTTTTTCCTCTGGTTCGCCAGGAAGCGGTCGACATCGCCGAGGAGTACATGCAGCGGGGTATCAAGTCGACCGAGATCGCTGAGGTCCGCACCGAACTGGTCACCCGACCCCGGCCACTGGTGCTGCTCCCCGACGAGCTGCGGACCCCGGCCGAATTCGCGGTGGCCGACGTGGTCCAGCTCTCGCTGCAGGCCAACAGTCTGCGCGACGACGCCGCCACCCAGACGGCGCGCCTCGAGGCCCGCCAGTCGGTGACCGAGTCCACCATCGTCTTCGTCGCCGGCCAGAGCATCGTGCGCCAGGGTGACCGGCTCACCGCGGTGCACCTCCAGGCCATCGAGCTCCTCGGGTTGGTCGAGGAGGGCGGCGAGGAGTCTCCGCTGCGCGCCATGTCGCTGGTGGCGGCTCTGGTGGTGGCGCTCGCTGCGGCGTTCGTCGCCCGCACCTCCGCCGGGATATGGCAGCACCCCAAGATGGTCGGACTGTTCGGGCTGCTGCTGGTCCTGGCGGCCCTCGCCGCCCGGGTGCCGGAACTGGTGTCCCGGGACCGCATCGAACTGGGTTTTGTGATCCCGGCCGCCATGTTCGGTTACCTCGCTGCCAGCCTGTTCGACACCCGCATCGCCGTCCTGATGGCGATTCCCGTGTCGGCGTTCGTGGCCCTTGCCACCGGCGATCTGGCGCTGGTGGTGTTCTCGGCAGCGGCGACCCTGACCCCGATCCCGCTGGTCTCATCGGTGTCGTCGCGCACCCAGCTATATCTCGCCGTGGTCTCGTCGGCGCTGGTGCACGTCCCCCTGGCGGGGGCCATCGCCTGGTTCTTCTACGGCGCCGACACCGTGGTGCTCAGCGCCATCTGGGGGTTCGTCGGGGGGATCGCCAGCGGCGTGGCGGCAATGGGGGTGCTCCCGGCGCTGGCGTCGGCCTTCGGAATCACCACCACGCAGAACCTGCTCGATCTCACCGACCGCAACCACCCAGCGCTGCGCCGCATCGAGGAGACCTCCCCGGGAACCTTCAACCATTCGATCCTGGTGGGCAATCTTGCCGACCGGGCGGCGCGAGCGGTCGGGGCCAACCCGCTGCTCGCCCGGGCCATGGCCTACTACCACGACCTCGGAAAGACCGTCGAGCCGAAGTACTTCGTGGAGAACCAGTTCGGGGTGACCAATCCGCACGACAGACTGCCTCCAGCCGAGTCGGCGGCAATCATCCGCAGTCATGTCACCGAAGGGCTGCGTCTCGCTCGCGCCTACCGCATCCCCGCCGAGGTGGCCGAGGGGATCTTGACCCACCACGGCACCAGCCTGATGCGGTTCTTCTCCCACAAGGCGGAGACGACGATCGGCGACGGTTTCGATCCAGCGGATTACCGCCACCGCGGCGGCAAGCCGCGCTCCAAGGAGATGGTGATTCTCATGCTCGCCGACGCCACCGAGGCCGGAACCCGTGCCCTGGTGCAGAGTGAGGACCCCACCAGCGAGAGCATTCGCGAGCTGGTGGAGAGCATCATCGCCGAGAAGGTCGAGGACGGCCAGCTCGAGGAGTCCGACGTCACCTTCGGCGAACTCACCAGGATCAAGGAAGCCTTTGTGGATTCGATGATCGCCTACTACCACACCCGCATCCCCTATCCGGGGTTCCCGACCACCCGCGATGGCGAACCGGAGTGAACGTGTTCCTCAGCGACGAGCAAGGTCACCACGCCGACACCGCCTCGCTGCTGGCCTTTGCCGCCCGGGTGCTGGAGGAGGAGGGCTATCCGACCGAGACCGAGGTAGCCGTGTATCTGGTCGATGCCATCGAGATGGCCGGGTACAACGAGCGGTTCATGGACCGCAAGGGACCGACCGACGTACTGGCTTTCCCCACCGAGGCGCTGGTGCCCGGCTCGGCGCCCCGGGCAACCCCGGGGGAGCCACCGTTGAACATCGGTGATGTCTTCCTGTGCCCGGTGGAGATCGCCAAACGCGCCGACCAGCAGCACGTTCCATACAACGACTTCGTCCACCTCCTGTTGGTCCACGGGATGCTCCACCTGCTCGGGTATGAGCACGACAACGACTCCGCCGCCGAGGCGATGGAGCGCCGCGAGGACGAATTGCTCGCCGCCATCGGGAGGCCCTGGGAATGATCATCACTGTCGCCCTCGGTGTGAGCCTGGTGCTGGCCGTCCTCGCAGCAGTGCTCCGCTTCGCCGCGGCCTCGCTGCTGCGCACCGGCCGCGCCGATGCCTTGCGCGACGCCGCCGCCGGGGTGCGGGGAGCGGAGCGGGTCGCCAACCTGCTCGAGGAACCCCATCAGGTGCTGCCCGCCGTCGGGGTGGTGCACTCCGCCCTGTTGCTCACCGCCGCCATTCCGGCTGCCTGGGCGCTGTCGGCGACCGTCTCGGGCCCTGCGCTTGTGGTGGCCCTGGTGTTGCTGGGGTTGGTGCTGGTGTTCGGAGGTGAGGCGGTGCCCCGCGCCGTGGGCCGAGCGATGCCGCGACGCCCCGCCTATGTGCTGTCGTGGCCGCTGACGCTGGCGATCCGCCTGGGGAGCCGCACCGTCGACAGCATCCGTGACGACGACGAAAGCCCCGGAGACGAGCAGTCGCTGACCGAGCAGGAGGAGGACAAGACGGAGGAGATCGCCCTGATCTCTTCGGTGCTGGGCTTCACGGATGCGATCGTGCGTGAGGTGATGGTGCCCCGGCCCGACATGGTCACCATCTCGGGTGCTGCCGACACCGGAGCGGCGCTGGACCTGATCGTGGCCTCGGGCCGCTCTCGCATACCGGTGACTGGCTCCGACCTCGACGACGTGCTCGGGGTGCTCTACGCCCGCGACCTGCTCCGCTTCCAGGACAGCGGCGCCGCCGCTGCTCCGGTACGCACCCTGATGCGCTCGGCCTACTTCGTTCCCGAGGCCAGGCGGGTGTCCGACCTCCTCCGGGACCTGCAACGGGAGAAGGTGCATCTGGCGATAGTGGTCGACGAGTTCGGTGGCACCGCAGGTCTGGCGACCATCGAGGACCTGCTCGAGGAGATCGTCGGCGAGATATCCGACGAGTACGACACCGAGGTCTCGATGATCGAGGAGTTGGAGCGCGGTTACCTGGTGGACGGCAGGCTCTCGGTCGAGGATCTCGCCGACCTCGTCGGCAGACCGCTGCCCGACGACGACTGGGATACCGTGGGGGGGCTGGTCATGGGGTTGGCAGGGCGGGTGCCCGAAGAGGGGGAGACCTTCGACCTCGAGGGGCTGCGCCTCACCGCCGAACGGGTTCAGGGGCGCCGGGTGGCCCAGGTGCGGGTCAGCGTCCGGTGAGGTCCGGATTCGTTCCGGTGGTGGGCCGGCCCAATGTCGGCAAGTCGACCCTGGTGAACAGCCTGGTCGGATCGAAGGTGGCGATCACCTCCCGCCGCCCCCAGACCACCCGCAACGCCATCCGCGGGATCGTGGAGCGCCCCGAGCTGCAGATCGTGCTGGTGGACACTCCCGGGATCCACCGCCCCCGCACCGCACTCGGCGAGCGGCTCAACTCCCTGGCGCAGTCATCGCTGGATGGGGCCGATGCCGCGGTCTTCGTGATCGAAGCGACCGGCAGGATCGGTCCCGGTGATCGGCTCATCGCAGCCCGGCTGCAGCAAGCCGGGCTGCCCACGGTGTGCGTGGTGAACAAGGTTGACGCCGCCCGACCAGGGGAGGTGGTGGAGCGCCTCGGCGCCGCCGGGGAGTGGGGGTTTGTCGCCTACGTGCCGGTCAGTGCCACCGAACGGAGCAACCTCGACCCGGTGGTGTCCGAGGTGGCGGCCCTGCTCCCCGAGGGTCCCCGCTACTTTCCCGAAGGAACCTCGACGGATCAGGCGGAGGATCTGATGGTGGGTGAGATCGTACGGGAGAAGTTCCTCGACCGGTTGCGGCAGGAGTTGCCCCACTCCCTGGCCGTGCTCGTCGACGAGATCGAGGAGCAGAACAACGGCGTGGTTCGAGTCACCGCTCGGGTGCTGGTGGAGCGAGACAGTCAGAAGGGCATCGTGATCGGTGCGGGAGGGGGCATGCTCGCCGCCTCCGGCGCCGAGGCCCGCGCCGAGTTGGAGAGGCGCTTCGGCGCTCGGGTCCACCTCGACCTGAGGGTGGTCGTCGAGAAGGACTGGCAACGGCACCCCGGGATCGTGGATCGGTTGGGACTCTGACGCGGAGGCCGGATGCCAGAGGCCGGAGGCCGGACGGAAGCGGCTCAGTCTTTGGTCTCTGGTCTCTGGTCTCTGGTCTCTGGTCTCCGCTACATGTCATCCCGGTCGTAGACCTCCGGCGGCTCCACGTCTTCTTCCGCGCCGAGGTCACCGAGATGGGTGGCGATCCTCCACACGTTGCCGCAGGGATCGGTCACCACAGCGTGACGCTCC
>CAYTTU010000202.1:0-8144 GCA_964440905.1 uncultured Acidimicrobiia bacterium
GGTGCCCGACATCGTCGCCCTGGCCAAGGCCACCGGGGGCGGGACCCCGATCGGGGCGGTCCTGGGCACCGAGGAGATCATGGCCCAGATCACCTCCAAGTTTGTCACCCAGGTGGGCACCTTCAACGGCAACCCGCTGACAATGGCCGCTGCCGAAGCCACGCTGACCAAGGTCCTGGACGGGGCGGCCTACGCCCGCCTCGAGGCGGCAGGTAATCGGATGCTGGCGGGGTGCCAGGAGGTGTGTGACCGCTACGGGTTGCCCGCCTACGCCGTCGGCATGTCGGCCAAGGGCTGCGTCATGTTCGCCACCCAGCCGGTGACCGACTACCGGACCTACACCGAGTACTTCGACGACGACCTCAACTATCTCGCCTGGCTGTATCACATGAACCACGGCGTGTTCATGACCCCGGGCGGTGACGAGCAGTGGACGCTGTCCATCGCCCACACAGACGAGGAGCTGGATCACTACATCGCGGTGTTCGAGCAATTCGCCGCGGACGTCACCGGAAAGCGCGCCTAGGCGGGAGGGCGCATGACCGAGGCCGTCGAACTCCAAGGGGTTTCCAAGCTGTTCGGTGAGGTACACGCGGTGCGCGACCTCGACCTGACCATTGGCGACGGAGAATTCTTCTCGCTGCTCGGTCCCAGCGGCTGCGGCAAGACCACGACGCTGCGCATGATCGCCGGGTTCGAGTTTCCCACCGAGGGCTCGTTGCGGATCCATGGCGTGGAGATGGCGCTACAGCCTCCCAACCAGCGCCCGGTGAACACGGTGTTCCAGTCCTACGCCCTGTTCCCCCACATGACGGTGGAGGAGAACGTGGGTTTCGGACTGCGAATGAAGAAGGTGACGGCGACCGACATCGACGAACGGGTAAAGCGAGCCCTGGAGATGGTGCAGCTCGGACACCGCGCCGACGCCAGCCCCAAGCAGCTCTCCGGGGGCCAGCAGCAGCGCGTCGCCCTGGCCCGGGCCCTGGTCAACGAGCCCCAGGTGCTGCTGCTCGACGAGCCCCTGGGTGCTCTGGATCTCAAACTGCGCCAGGCGATGCAGACCGAGCTCAAAGACCTCCAGGGGCGGGTCGGGATCACCTTTATCTACGTCACCCACGATCAGGAGGAGGCGCTCACCATGAGCGACCGCATCGGGGTGATGAACGAGGGCCGGCTGCTCCAGGTCGGTTCCCCCCAGGAGATCTACGAGCACCCCCGCTCCCGGTTCGTGGCCGGGTTCATTGGCGAGATCAACCTCATGCCGGCCACGGTCGTCGACCGCGAGTCTGTGCGGCTCGGCGGCGGCCGTCTGGTGGCGGCTTCCACCGGAGCCGCCTCGGGGTCCGAGGTGACGGTGGCGGTGCGCCCGGAGCGCCTGGAGCTCTACGGACTGGGGGAGACCGTCCCGGCTCGGCTCAACGCGGTGCGGGGCCGGGTCGTGCGGCGGGTCTACTTCGGCGACGTCTTCTACTACGACATCGACACCCCCGACGGGGTGATCGAGGTCAAGGAGGAGAACCGCCCCGGGGTGGAACTGCATGAGATCGGCGAAGAGGCGGTGGTGGCCTGGGATCCGGCGGCGACCACGGTCGTGGAGAGTTGAGCGGCGACTCGCTCCTTGTGGCCCGGCCGGAACTCGAGGAGGCGGCGCGCCGCGCCGAGTCGCGTCGCGGGTTCTTCCTGGCGCTTCCCGCCTGGGTCTACCTGATCGTCTTCTTCGTCCTCCCGCTGGGGATCGTGGCGGTGTACTCGTTCGCCACGCGTTCCTCCACCGGTCGCACGATCCTCACCGACTGGAACTTCAACTCCTACCGGCGCCTGTGGGACTCGCTCGTGCTCGACATCGCGCTGCGCACTCTGATGTTGGCGCTGACGACGACACTGATCTGCCTGGTCCTCGCCTACCCGCTGGCCTATTACATGGCCACCCGCCGCCCCATGGTGCGCAACCTGCTTCTGGTGGCGGTCATGATTCCGTTCTGGTCGAACTTCCTGGTCCGCACCTACGCCTGGAAGGTGCTGCTTGGCACCGAGGGGCCGGTGTCGCAGCTTTCCCAGGCGCTGGGGGGTGAGCCGATCCGGCTGCTCTTCACCAACACCGCGGTGCTCATCGGCCTGGTGTACGGGTACCTGCCCTTCATGGTGTTGCCGCTGTACGCCGCTCTGGAGCGGATGGACTGGAGCCTGGTGGAGGCGGCGCGCGATCTCTATGCCAGCGGGTGGAAGGCGTTTCGCAAGGTGACCTGGCCGCTGTCGCTTCCCGGGGTGATGGCAGGATCGATCCTGGTGTTCATCCCCACGCTGGGCGCCTTCGTCACCCCGGCCATTCTCGGCGGAGCCAAGACGACCCTCGCCGGCGACTACATCGTCAGCCAGTTCCTCGGGGCCCGCAACCAGCCGTTCGGCTCGGCACTCTCCATCGGGATGATGGTGGTGATGCTCGGTGCCACCGTGGTGTACTTCCGCTGGTTCCGTCCCACCGGGAGGGATCTGTGACCGCGGTCGCCGGGATCCGGCCCAAGAGCCCGGGGGAGCGTCTGCTCGCCTTCAACTCCACCATGGTGTTCGTGTTCTTCTACGCCCCGATTCTGGTGCTCGTGGTGTTCTCCTTCAACGACAACAACAACGTCGGGATCTGGACCGAACCCTCGTTGCGCTGGTATCGCGAGGTGTTCCGCGACGACTCGATCATGGCGGCCCTCAAGAACTCGCTGATCGTCGCCGGGATCAGCACGGTGTTCTCCACCATCCTCGGAACCATGGCGGCGCTGTCCCTGGAGCGGTTCCGGTTCAAGGGGCAGAAGGTGTACGACGGGCTGCTCTACCTTCCGATCATCATCCCCGAGGTCACCATGGCGGTGATGCTCCTGCTGTTCTTCTCCCAGGGCTTCCAGTGGCTCGACGCCGCGGTGGGGTGGAGTCCCTCGTTCGGGCTGGGAACGATCTCGCTGAGCCACATCGCCTTCAACATCTCCTTCGTGACCGTGGTGGTGCGGGCCCGACTCGGCCAGCTCGACCCCCGGCTCGAAGAAGCCGCTGCCGATCTGTACGCCAGCCGCTGGCAGGCGTTTCGCCGGGTCACCCTTCCGCTGATCGCCCCCGGGGTTGTTGGCGGGGCCCTGCTCGCCCTGACCCTCTCCCTGGACGACGTGGTGATCACCAACTTCGTCGCCGGGCCGGGCGCTACCACCCTTCCGGTGTACGTGTTCGGCCTGGTGCGGCGGGGCGTAACCCCTTTGATCAATGCGGTATCCGTGGTGATGCTGGTGGCATCGATGGTGCTGGTGGCGGTGTCCTTCGGGTTCCAACGGGACTCGGGGAGTAAAGTCGCCCCTTCTGACGAGTAACGGCCCCGAGGAGGATGGAAATGCGTGCGAGAACGGCGAGAGCGGCTGCGGCGGTGGCCGCGCTGCTTCTGGTGATTGCGGCGTGTGGGGACGACGATGCCGGGGGCGACCCCACAGCCATCGACTGTGCCCCCGGCGCCACCGACGGCAACCTCAACTTCTACAACTGGTCGGAGTACATCGACCCCGACCTGATCACTGAGTTCGAGACCGCCTTCGGGGTGGACGTCGTCGAGTCGAACTACGAGTCCAACGAGGCGATGCTCGCCCAGATCCAGGCCGGGGTGGCCTACGACCTGGTGGTGCCTTCGGACTACATGATCAAGATCATGATCGAGGAGGGGTTGCTCTACAAGCTCGACAAGGACGCCCTCACCAACTACGGGAACCTGTTCGAGGAGTTCCGCACCCAGCCCTACGATCCGACCGGGGACTACTCGGTGGCCTACCAGTACGGCACCACCGGGCTCGGCGTGAATCTGGAGGCTGTCGGCGACCTGTTCGTCGCGTCGTGGGCCCTGGTCTTCGACCCCGAGATCACCAGCCAGCTCCCCGGCGGGGTGTCCCTGCTCAATGATCCGCGGGAGACGATGGGCGCCGCCCTGTACTACCTCGGCTATTCGATCAACGACACCTCGCTGGAGCATCTCGAGGAGGCGGCCCAGGTGATCCGTGACGCCCGCGCCGGAGTGGCGGCCTTCGACTCCGATCAGTACGACGAGAATCTGGCAAACGGCGAGGTCGCCGTGGCCCACGGCTACTCGGGGAACATGATCGTGGCGATGGGGGGTACGGACAACCCGGAGAACTTCACATACATTCTCCCTGAGGAGGGCGCCACGCTGTGGATCGACAATATGGCGATCCCGACGATCTCCACCGCCCCATGCACGGCGCACGCCTTCATCGACTTCTTGCTCGATGCTGACAACGGCGCCCAGTTGACCAACTGGAACTACTACGGGACGCCCAACGAGGCCTCGCTGCCGATGGTGGAGCAGGAGGTGGTCGACTTCTACGAGGCGACGCTCGACGCGGACACCGAGGTGATCCAGGACACCGGGGACTTCGAGATCAACTTCACCGACCAGTTTGCGAAAGCCCGCAGCTAGTCCGACGCCTGACACCCGACGCCCGCTGCCCGTCCCCCTGGGCGGGCAGCGGTGCTCGGGACTCCTTCGGGAGTCGGGAGTCGGGCGACGGGCGACGGAGCCGATGGGCACCCGATCGCGTCGATGACGTCCCTGGCCAACCGCGTCTTCCACAGCGGCCGCGTGTTCCGTGCCGATGCGGCGCGGTCCTGGGCCGCGGCGCTGGCGGTGGTAGGGGAGCGCATCGCTGCGGTGGGGGGCTGGGCGGAGGTCTCGGGTCTGATCGGACCGGAGACCGAGGTGATCGATCTCGACGGCCGCTACCTCGGTCCCGGGTTCCAGGACGCCCACGTCCATCCCCACACCGGCGGGGTGCGGATGCTGTCGTGCGATCTCACCGACTGCACCGACGCCGCCGGGGCACTGCGCCTCGTGGCCGAGTACGCCGCCGCCCATCCGCACGCCTCATGGATCCACGGCGGGGGATGGCAGTTCGCCTGGTTCCCCGGCGGCCTGCCCACCGCCGCCGCTCTGGATGCGATCGTGCCCGACCGGCCGGTGTACCTGCGGGTGGCCGACGGGCACGCCGGTTGGGCCAACAGCACCGCGCTGGCGGCGGCCGGCCTCGACGCCGGCAGCCCCGAACCCCGGTTCGGCCGGATCGAGCGCCTCCCCGACGGGTCGCCGCAGGGCACCCTTCAGGAAGAGGGTGCCATGGCGCTCGTCGAGCGGTTGCTGCCTGCCGAGAGCGAAGCGGAGATGGCGGCGGCGTTGCTCGCGGCCCAGGATCACCTGTTCTCATTGGGGATCACCGCCTGGCAGGACGCCGCGGTGGGGGAGCGGTTGCACCGCACCTATAGCCGGCTTGCCGGCGACGGCAGGCTGAAGGCGACGGTGCGTGGTGCCCAGTGGTGGGATCCGGATCTGGAACCCGACCAGCTCGAGGGTCTGGCGGCTCGCGTGGCCGACCGCAGCCGACGCTATCACCCCGGCACCGTCAAGCTGATGCTCGATGGGGTGTGTGAGAACTTCACCGCCCGCAGTCTCACCCCGTATCTCGACGCCGCGGGTCGTCCCACCGAGAACCACGGGATGGACTACATCGACCCGGCGGCGCTGCCCGGAATCGTCACCGCAGTGATGACGCGGGGGATGCAGCCCCACTTTCACGCCCTGGGCGATGCCGCGGTGCGCTCCGCCCTCGACGCCGTCGCCGCCGCCCGCGCAAGCCTGGGTTGGACCGATGTCCGTCCCCACCTCGCCCATCTCCAGATCGTCCACCCCGACGACGTGAGGCGGTTCGGTGCCGTCGGGGTGGCGGCCAACGCCCAGGCGCTGTGGGCATGTGCCGATGCCGCCATGACCGAGCTGACGATGCCCTTCCTTGGTGAGCCCCGCAACTCATGGCAGTACCCCTTCGGCGAGTTGGTGCGCACCGGGGCGGTGCTGGCGATGGGGAGCGACTGGTCGGTCACCACCGCCGATCCCCTTGCCCAGATCGCGGTGGCGGTGACCCGGCGCGTCCCCGGCGATCCCGCTTCGGATCCCTTCCTCCCCGGCCAGGCGATCACTATCACCGACGCCCTGGCAGCGTTCACCGCCGGGTCCGCCTGGGTCAATCATCGCGAGGCGGCGTCGGGCACCCTCACCGTCGGCTACGACGCCGACCTGGTGATCCTGGACGGCGACCCGTTCGCAGCCGACGACATAGCCACGCTGCGGGTGGCGGAAACGATCGTGCGCGGCGAGACGGTGTACCTGCGGTGAGTTTGGAGTTTGGAGTTTGGAGTTTGGAGTCAGATCCCAACTCGCAGGCCCCTCGTGCCTTCTCTGAACTCTGAACTCTGAACTCTGAACTCTGAACTCTGAACTCTGAACTCCTCTCAGTTTGGAGTTTGGAGTCAGACCGAACCGCCAGGTCGGCGCTTCTCTGAACTCCGAACTCTGAACTCCAAACTCTCAACTCTCTTTCCCGAACAACCCCAGACGCTCGGCCACCATGATCGCCTCGGTGCGGCTGGCCACGCCGAGCCGGTCGTAGACCTCCTTGAGCCGCCGGAACATGGCACGCTCCGAATACCCGGTCTCGTCGGCGATGTGGGCCACCGTCTCACCCGCGGCGAGGTCGGCAAGCCACCCGACCTCCTCATCGGTGACGTCGGGCCGGGGGGTGTGGGCCCCGGGCCATTGGGCCGAGATCGCCGCCACCGTCGTCGCCGGCAGCCGGGCGAAGCCGGCGATGGCATGGGCGAGGGCGGTGACGATCTCGGCGGGGTCGGCGTCCCAGGCGGTGGCTGACACCGCACCGTGTTCGAAGGCATGAGCATGACCGGCGGGGGAAGGGTCGGGTAGCAGCGCCACGACGACCTTTCCGGCGCCGACCAGGGCGTCGGCGGAGTTGCATCCGTCCGGAATTCGCAGCGCCAGCAGGACCGCATCGGCGTCTCCGGGCTCGGCGGTGATCGTAAAACCGGCCTCGGACAACGCTGCTTCGAGGCCGCGTCGATAGGACGCTGCCGTTTCGACCACTGCGACCACTGGAGCCATTGTCGATCAGGCTATACCGGTTGGCGGCAGAACCGTGACCGGTGACGGCACGAACCTGCCGCCAGGCGAGGTTCTCCACAGGGGGTGGGGATGACCCGCCTGCCGCTTCCGGGGTTCCTGCCTGGGCGAGTCCGTTGAGCGCCAGGAATATGGCATAGGTGCGCCAAGTCATGGCAGGGACGGGAACTACACGCGTGATGTACAACTTGGCACGAAAGCACTCGCGAGAGCGAGTGGAAGCACTCTCCCGCAAGGGGGAGTACCTGAGAGGGAAACTCATGGCGACTGCCAAGAAGAAGCCCGCCAAGAAGAAGACCGCGGCCAAGAAGCCCGCGGCCAAGAAGCCGGCGGCCAAGAAGAAGAAGTAGCTTCAGCTACGCAATCTTCGAGAAGGGCGGGCTCGGCCCGCCCTTCTTCTTTTGCGGAAGATGTCAGATGTCAGATGTCAGGTGGCAGGTACCCGATCCCGGATCGAACGGAGGGCGCCCTGCATTCGAGCCGATCACCCGACAGTCTGCGCTGTCATCTGAGATCTAAGATCTGAGATCTTTCCGGGCCCGCCGGGCCGTCGTAGCATCGCCTCATGTCCGTCTCCTACTGGATGTCGCAAGTGCCGCACAAGGCGCGTCCCGCGCTCTCGGGCGACATCGACGTCGACGTGTGCATCGTGGGAGGGGGATACACCGGGTTGTGGTCGGCCTACTGGCTGCAGCGGTCCGAACCCGGTCTCCGCATCGCGGTGGTGGAGAAGCAGCACGTCGGGTTCGGGGCCTCGGGTCGCAACGGTGGCTGGGCCTCGGCAGAGCTGGCCGGAATGGACCGGATGCTCGCCGACCCGCGCACCCGGGAGGGAATGGTGCGCACCTATCGCCATATGGTGGCGGCGGTGGCCGAACTGGGCGCGGTGGCCGCGGCGGAGGGGATCCACTGTGGTTTTGCCCACGGCGGCACCGTGGTCGCCGCCACCCGCCCCGCCCATGTGGCGCACCTGCGCCACTCGGTGGAAGTGGCCCGGGGGGCCGGGATCGGCGAAGCCGACGTCGCCTGGCTGGACGCCGCCGCCGCGGCGGAGCACGTCACCCCGTCCCGACTCTTTGGCGCCCTTTACACCCCACACTGTGCCGCGGTCGATCCGGCTCGTCTGGTGGTGGGGCTGGCG
>CAYTTU010000203.1:0-9929 GCA_964440905.1 uncultured Acidimicrobiia bacterium
ATGAACCGCCTCGTCGCCCCAGCGCCGGCCCACCTCGAGACAGAAGGTGTGGCCGCGGCGGTTGCTGCCCGGGTCGGGCTGCATCCCGATCATCTGGCTGAGCATCACCTCGCCCGAGCTGGGTTCGGTGCGGCGGCGGTCAATGGCCTCCCGCACCGCAGCAACCGCGGGGAGCAGACCGCCGATGTTGCGATCGATGAGGAAGTCGGCATATCCGGAGGCGACCGCCATGAGGGTGCGGGCGTCGGTGAGGTGTTCCTCGCCGCCCCGGGCTGCGAGCAGCGGGGGCATCCCCGCACCGCCCTCCACCATCTTCTGCAGCGCCTCGGGATCCTGCAGCACCGCCATGCGCTCGGCAATTGCCTCCTCGTCGACCTCGAGGGACTCGACGAAGCGGGTCATGGCGGCGACGGCGTGCTGTCGCACCCACGGGACTGCCATCGCCGCGACGTGAGTGGTCTCGTGCATCGCGGCCCACAACCGTACCTGGCGTCGATCCAGGTCGTGCCCACCGGCGAAATCCTCGATGTTGGGAACCAGGTAGGCGGGGGTGGTGACCCGCCCCGGCGGGAGCCCGAGGTCGAATCCGCCCATCACCCGGTGACTCAGCGCTCCGATCATCCCTCCCATCTGGAGTCCGATCAGCGCCGGGGTGAGCATCTGGGCCATCTCGGCACCGGGGCCGAAGTCCCCCAGCTTGGTGGCGAGCGGCTCGGCGATGTAGGCCAGGCTCTCGGCGGCGTCTCCTGCCCAGGCGCGGCGGTCGAGGATGCGGGGCGCCTCGGCGGCGGATACCGGGTCGAGCGGCGAGGCGGCATTGACGTAGCGCACCGCGGTGGCAGCGAGGTCGCGGTACTCCTCGTCGAGCCATGGGTCTACCGGCTCGGCGACTCCGGCGGCGCTCTCGGCGATCTCGCGTGCCAACCGCCAGTTCACCGGTCCCGGCGAGCGGAACAGGTCGGCGAGCCGGTCGAACAGGTTGTCGGTCATACCCCGACGGGGCGCTCGAGGAGAATGACGGAGACAGTGAGCGGCGTGCCGTCTCGCCTCAGGTCGAGGTCGATCGAATCGCCCACCCGGTAGTAGCGCAGTCGCACCACCAGGCGGTCCATCGTGAATATCTGCTCACCGGCAAAGCCCACGATCACGTCTCCGGCGAGCAGCCCGGCATCCGCCGCGGCCGTCTCCGGGATCACCTCGGCGACCTCGATCCCGGCGGGGGCCAGGGCGCCGTCGGGACGAGTCTCGAAGTAGGTGCTTCCCGAGATTCCCAGGAAGGGGTGGGCGGAGAATCCGTCGGCGATGAGGTCGGCGGTGATCCGCTGCACCATCTCCACCGGAATCGCAAAGCCGACGCCTTCGGCGCCGACATCGCTGACCGCGATGGCACTGGTGATGCCGATGAGGCGTCCTTCGCCGTCGACCAGGGCTCCGCCGCTGGAGCCGCGAGTGATCGGGGCGTCGGTCTGGAGCAACCCGAACAGCTCCGAGTCGCTGCTGGTGCGCACCCGGCGATCGAAGGCAGACAGCACTCCAACGGTCACCGAAGGGCCACCCTCGAGCCCCAGGGGACTGCCCACGGCGATGGTGAGGTCGCCGATGGACATCGCCTCGGACGACCCCAGGGCGATCGGAGTGAGTCCAGCGGTGTCGATGTCGAGCACCGCCAGGTCGGTGAGTGCGTCCTCGCCGATCACGGTGGCGTTGTAGGCGCGACCGTCGGCAAACAGCACTCGGACCGCTGCGGCATCCTCCACCACGTGTTGGTTGGTGATGATCGTGCCCGCCTGGTCGAAGACAACTCCCGATCCGGAGGCGTTGGCTACGAAGTCCTCACCACCGGTGGTATCGACCTCGACGGTGACGATGGAGGGGATGACCCGGGCAGCGACGATGGCGGCCTGGGAGGAGGGAAGTGCGCTGCCCGACGCCGGAACGGCAACCGTGGTGGTGGCGGTGCCAGCCACGTCTCCAAAGAACAACAGGGTTCCTGCGGCCACCGCCGCTCCCACAAGGGCAGAAAGCCCCAGCGCACCCCAACTCCAGGATCGCCGCGGCCGAAGAGCCGTATCCGGGATCGGTTCGGGGGCCCCTGGAGCCGGCGGTTCCTCGAACGGCCCAGGCTCGAAGAGGACGCCCTCGGTAGTGTCGGGCATGGAGGTGAGTGTATGGGCGGGCCGCGGCTACCCGGAGGCGACGAGGTCACCGTGGACCGCGCCGCGATCGATCCCGCCGCCCTCCTCGCCGCGGTGGCCGATCCCGGCGCCGGCGCCGTGGTCCTGTTCCTCGGCACGGTGCGCGATCACTCACCGGGGCGCCCCGGGGTGACCGGGCTCGACTACGAGGCGTATGAGGAGTTGGTCGTCGCCAAGATCGCTGCCGTCGTCGCCGCCGCCCGCGAGCGCCATCCGGTGCACCGGGTGCGGGTGGCCCATCGCATCGGGCCGGTGGCGGTGGGGGAGGCATCAGTGGGGGTGGCGGTCTCCGCCGAGCACCGGCCAGCGGCCTTCGCTGCCGCCCGCTTCATCATCGACGAGTTGAAGGCCGCTGCCCCGATCTGGAAGAAGGAGACATGGGAGGGGGGAGCGGAGTGGGTCGAGGGCGCCTGACGGCGCCCGTTCAGACCTTCCGGGGCGGGCGTCGGGAGTCGGGCGTCGGGCGACGTCCCAGCCGAGCGGCGCGTCACCCTGTTGATTACTCTCCGGCGCGCATGCTCGCCCTCAAGAACGTCGAGGTGGTCTACTCCGACGTCATCCTTGTGCTGCGCGGCATCTCGCTGCACGTGCCCGACGGCAAGATCGTGGCGCTGCTCGGGGCCAACGGCGCAGGCAAGACGACCACCCTGCGAGCGATCAGCGGTCTGCTGGACGTACACCGCGGCGATCTCACCAAGGGTCAGATCACACTTGACGACCGGCGTATCGACGACCTCCCCGCCGCCAAGGTGGTCCAGCTGGGAATCGGCCAGGCCCTGGAGGGACGGCGCATCCTCGGGGAGCTCACGGTCGAAGAGAACCTGCGCCTCGGGGCGCACACCGCTCGCAAGTCACTCGACGCCAACCTGGGGCGGGTCTACGACCTCTTTCCGAACCTGAAGGAGCGTCCCCGCTTCACCGCCGGGTACCTCAGCGGGGGCCAGCAGCAGATGCTGGCGATCGGGCGGGCCTTGATGTCCAGCCCGCGCTTCCTGCTCCTCGACGAGCCCAGCCTCGGGCTGGCGCCGTTGCTGGTCCAGCAGATCCGCGACATCATCGTGGAGATCAACAAGCAAGGCACCGGTGTGCTGCTGGTGGAGCAGAACGCCACGATGGCGCTGTCCATCGCCCACCACGGCTACATCATGGAGACCGGGAAGATCGTGATGGACAAACCGGCCGGCCTGCTGCTCGAAGACGAGGACGTGCGCGAGTTCTACCTCGGACTCTCGGCGGAGGGGTCGAAATCCTTCGCCGAGGTCAAGCACTATCGGCGCAAGAAGCGGTGGCTGTCGTGAGAGCCCACCTCCTTCACGAGATCCTGCCACCCGCCGTCCCCGACGGCAGCCCGCTGCTCGAGATGGCCGACATCCATCTCGCCTTCGCCGGCATCAAGGCGATCGACGGGGTGAGCCTCACGGTTCGTCGCGGCGAGGTGTTTGCCGTGATCGGGCCCAACGGCGCCGGCAAGACCTCGATCTTCAATTGCATCAGCGGGGTGTATCACCCGCAGCGGGGATCGATCCGCTTCGAGGGCCGCGACCTGTTGGGGATGAGGCCCGACCGGATCGCCGATCTCGGAGTGGCCCGCACCTTCCAGAACATCGAGCTCTTCCCGCAGCTCACCGTGCTCGACAACCTGATGCTGGGTCGCCACCAGCACCTCCACTACGGCACCCCGGCGGCGATGGTGCGCATCGGTAAGGCGGCGGCGGAGGAGGCCCGCAACCGCGCCGTGGTGGAAGGGATCATCGAGTTTCTCGACATCCACCAACACCGCAAGTCGTTCGTGGCGATGCTTCCGTACGGAATCCAGAAGCGGGTCGAGCTGGGGAGGGCATTGGCCATGGGGCCCAAACTCCTGCTGCTCGACGAACCCGCCGCCGGGATGAACCTCGAGGAGACCGAGGACATGGCGCGGTTCATCACCGACATCCGCCGCGAGCTCGGCATCGGCATCCTGCTGGTCGATCACGACATGCATCTCGTGATGGACCTGGCCGACACGGTCCTCGCCATCGACTTCGGGCGCCCGATTGCAGTCGGCGCCCCCCGTGAGATCCAGAGCAACCAGGACGTGATCCGGGCCTACCTCGGCCAGGAGCACGCTGTAGCCGACCCCGGAGGAGCCCAATGACCACCACCCTGCCCCAGACCGGAACCCTGTCCCCGGCCACCCGGCTGCGCGACCACGCCCGGCGCACCCCGGACGCGGTGGCGCTGCGGGAGAAGAGCCGCGGCATCTGGCGCCAGTTCACCTGGGCCGAGTTCTGGGATCAGGCGGAGACCTTTGCCCATGCGCTCATCGCCCACGGGATCGACCGGGGTGACCGCGTCGCCATCCACTCCGACAATCGTCCGGAGTGGCTGTTCACCGACCTGGGGTCGCTGGCGGCCGGAGCGGCCTGCATGGGTCTGTATCCGACCAACCCCACCGCCGAGGTCCAGTACCTGCTGAACAACTCCGGGTCGCGGCTTCTGATCGTGGAGGACGAAGAGCAGGCCGACAAGGTGCTGGCGGTTGCCACCTCCGATCTCCCCGCCCTGGAGAAGATCGTCTATCTGGAACACCGCGGGGTCGACGCGTATGACGACTCCCGTCTCATGTCGTGGGATGCCTTCATGGACGAGGGGCGGGCGCACCGCGAGGCCCACCCCGGGGCGGTCGAGTCCCGCATGGCCGAGGCGCGACCCGAGGACCTCGCCTACCTGGTGTACACCTCGGGAACCACCGGGCCTCCCAAGGGCTCGATGATCACCCTGGCCAACCTCGACTTCGCCACCGACGAGATCGCCGGCGATCACGGCATCGTGCAGCCCGGCCCGGGACCCGACGATCTGATCGTGTCCTACCTGCCGCTGTGCCACATCTACGAGAAGTTGTTCTCGGTGGTGTTCAACACCGGCGCCGGCGTGCCGATCCACTTCGGCGAGTCGCTCGACACGCTCATGACCGACATGCGCGACGTGCAGCCCACGATCGTCCAGGGGGTGCCGCGGATCTGGGAGCGGATCCATGCCGCCATCCAGGTGCGGCTCGCCTCGGCCTCCCGCATCAAGCGGATCAACGCCGCCATCTGGCTGTCCTCGGCCCGTTACGTCGGCAACACCCTGGTGCGCCGCGAAGGGCGCCACACGGTGCTGACCCGGATCCTGATGTGGCTGGGGAACGTCTTCCTGTTCCGCTCGCTCAAGGAGCGGGTCGGCCTGCGCCGGGTGCGTTACGGGGTCTCGGCGGCGGCGCCGATCGCACCGGAGATCCTGCAGTTCTTCATGTCGATCGGGGTGCCGTTGTACGAGGCCTACGGGATGACCGAGAACTGCGGCGTCGCCACCGCCACCCGGCCGGGCAAGATCAAGCTGGGAACCGTGGGCGAGCCCTATCCGGGATGCGAGCTACGGCTCGACCCGGAGACTGGGGAGATCCTCACCCGGCACCCGTCGGTGTTCGCCGGGTATTGGAACATGCCCGAGGCAACTGCTCGCACCATCGACTCCGACGGCTGGCTGCACACCGGCGACGTCGGGGAGTGGGTCGACGGAACCCACGTCAAGATCATCGATCGGATCAAGGACATCATCATCACCAGCGGTGGCAAGAACGTCTCGCCGTCGGAGGTCGAGAACACGCTGAAGGCCTCGCCGTTCATCAAGGAGGCGATCGTCATCGGCGACCGGCGCAAGTATCTGACTGCCCTGATCGGGATCGACTTCGAGGTGGTGAGCGAGTGGGCGCAGCGCCACAGGGTCCCGCACACCACCTATCGGGATCTCTCGGAGAAGCCCGAGGTCGTCAAGCTGGTGCAGAAGGCCGTGGACGCCGCCAATGAGAAGTTCGCCCGGGTCGAGCAGATCAAGACCTTCCGCCTGCTCACCAAGGAACTCGATCACGAGGAGGGCGAACTCACCGCCACCCAGAAGGTGAAGCGGTCGGTGGTCGAGGAGCGGTTCTCCGACATGATCGAGTCGATGTATCGATGACCCAGTTCCTCCAGGCCCTGGTCAACGGAGTCGCCCTGGCGGCGGTCTACGCCCTGGTGGCCCTGGGCTTCGTGATCATCTACAAGTCGACGCAAGTGCTCAACTTCGCCCAACCGGCGCTGCTCCTGCTCGGTGGGTACTGGGTGCTCTACTTCGCCACGGTGCTGGGGTGGCGCTTCGAGTTCGCCATCGCCGCCGGTGTGGTGCTCTCCGCCCTCACCGGGGTGATCGTAGAGCGCACCACCCTGCGACCGATGGTGGGCAAGCCGGTGTTCGCCGTGGCCATCCTCACCATCGGTCTCAATACGGTGATCACCGTTATAGCCCTCGACTTGATGGGTGTGGAGATCCGGCAGATGGGCGACCCCTGGGGGCTGAAGGGGGTCAACTTTGCCGGACTCAATGTCGCCCATCGCCAGATCGCGGCGATCGTGACGGTCGTGGTTCTGGTGGGGCTGCTGCTGCTGTTCTTCAAGCGGTCGCGCATGGGTCTGGCGATGCGCGCCGCCGCCTTCGACCAGGAGGTGGCGCTCACCCAGGGGGTGTCGGTGAGCGCGGTGTTCGCCCTGTCGTGGGCGATCGCCGCGGTGTTTGCCATGTTTGCCGGAGTCTTCCTCGGCTCCGGGTTCGGGTTCGAACGGTCGGCGGCGGTCACCGCGTTGAAGGCGCTCCCGGTGGTGGTCGTGGGCGGTCTGGACTCGGTGGCCGGCGCCATCGTCGGTGCCCTGATCGTGGCGGTCACCGAGACGCTGGCCGCCACCTATCAGCCGCAGTACGCCCCGTTCCTGGGCAAGGGCTTCTCCCAGTTGGTCCCCTACGTCGTGATGTTCCTCGTGCTGCTGGTCCGGCCCTACGGGCTGTTCGGCACCAAGGAGATCGAACGGGTATGAGAAGCCGTCCCGGCCTGGTCGCCGACTACCAGTCCGATGGAGCGATCTTCCGCTCCAACGTGCACCGTTTCTGGTTCGCCGTGCTGCTGGTGGCGGTGGTGGTGTTGGGATTGGGTGGGACCCTGCCGCTCATCCCCGGTCTGGTCGACTTCGGACTCACCGGCGACCTGATGCTGATCGCGGTCAGCGCGGTGTTCGCCTCGATCGGGGCGATCGGGCTCAACATCGTCACCGGCTTCGCCGGGCAGGTGTCGCTGGGTCACGCCTTCTTCCTCGGGGTGGGGGCGTTCACCGCCGCGGTGCTCGGCGGGGAGGAGGTCTCCCGCCAGGTGCTCGACGTGTCCACCGGAACGTTCACCGAGAAGGTCGTGCTGATCGGCTTCGGCTTGGACATGGCACTGTGGCTGCCCGCCGCCGGACTGGCGGCGGCGCTGATGGGCTTGATCGTGGCTCCGGTGGCGTTGCGGCTGCGCGGACTGTATCTGGCGTTCGTGACCCTGGGCCTGGTGTTCATCGGCGAGCACGTGTTTCGCGAAGCCACGCCACTAACCGGGGGGGTCGGGGTCGGTCGTTCGACGCCGCCGATCTCGCTGTTGGGATTCCGCTTCGACGAAGACGGCGAGGTGTTCGGGGTGTTCCTGCGGAGCGAGCAGAAGCTCTTCTTCCTCGGGCTGGCACTGCTGATAGTGCTCGGCTTCGTCGCCCGCAATCTGGCGCGCTCCAGGGTGGGTCGGGCGCTGGCCGCGATCCGGGACCGCGACATCGCCGCCGAGATGATGGGCATCCCGCTGGGGCGCTACAAGATGATCGCCTTCGTCGTGTCGTCGTTCTATGCCGGGGTCGCCGGGGCGCTGTTGTACTCGGCGATCGGGCACCTCGAGCCCGGGTCGTTCAACCTGCTGCTCTCCATCGAGTTCATCGCCATGGTGCTGATCGGCGGTGTCGCCACGGTGTCGGGTTCGATCATGGGGGCGGTGTTCATCACCTTCCTCCCCAAACTGGTGCGCTGGCTCGCCGGTATCTCGATCTTCGGTATCGATCTGTTCGGGTTCATCTCCCCCTCCGCGGCGGGGGGGTTCGTCAACCTGTCACAGATGGAGCAACTTCTCTTTGGCGGGCTGATCGTGGCCTTCCTCATCCTGGAACCGCTCGGCCTGTACGGGATCTGGATCCGGGTAAGGAACTACTGGAAGGCGTGGCCTTTTTCGTACTAGCGGGCGGCTCTCAGCCGTACGACATCGTCGGGGGAGACTCGTCACCCGATGCCCGATACCCGAGGCCCGAATCGGAGCGCGTCGGGAATCGGGAGTCGGGAATCGGGTATCGGGATCGCGAAAATCCCCCCATTCCAAGCCCTTTCGTACGTTGCCCTCCCGAGTCGGGGTGTTTGGGTAGTGTGGTGTCCGCGCCCGGACCCGTTGGGGCCCCGGTTCGCACCAAAAGCAATCTCAGGGAGGAAATCACGATGAAGAACCGGCGGCTCGTATTCTCGAGCCTCCTGGTCGTTCTCGCACTGGTGGCCGCGGCCTGTGGTGACGACGATGCCACGACGACCATTGCGACAACGACGACGGCGGCACCGGGCACCACGGCGGCGACCACCACCTTGCCGCCCGAACCCGAGGTGACCTTCGACATCGGAGTCACCGCGGCGCCGTGCGGCGATGCCGTGAACGAGGGCAACGGCTGCATCTACCTCGGGGTGATTTCGGACCTGACGACGGGTCCGTTCGCACCGTTGGGGGTGCCGCTGACCCAGGCACAGGAGGACTTCTGGGCAACCGTCAATGCCGCCGGCGGCATCGACGGTTGGGATGTGGTGATCACGGCCGAGAACACCATCGACGCCCACTACGACGGGGCCGAAACCGCCGCGGCGGCGGTCACGCTGTCCGATCGGGTGCTCGGTCTGGCGCAGTCCCTGGGCACTCCCCAGACATTGGCGGCGCTGACCACCTTCGTCGAGGGTGAAATCGTGGTCGGTCCGGCCACCTGGTACTCCGGGTGGGCGTTCGCCGACATCGATCATGGGCTGATCATGGAGTCCGGCGCCCCGTATTGCTTCGAGGCCATGAACGGCATGGAGGCGCTCTACGGTCTGCGTGACGACGCCGGCGCGACCCCGTTCACCTGGGCCCTGGTCGCCTTCCCCGGCGACTACGGCGGTGACTACGGAGCCGGCGCCACCTTCGCCGCGGCGCAGCTCGGACTCGGTGACCCCGTTGCCGAGCTCTTGCAGATCCCGGTCTCGTTCGGTGGCGATGTCACCGAGAACGTGACCGCCCTGCTCACCGCTCAGCCGGACGTGATCGTCATGGTCACCGGTCCCACCGAGATGGCACAGATCGCCGGCGGTCTGTTCGCCGGCGGGTTGACGACATTCCAGATCCTCGGCGCCGGGCCGACCTGGAACGTGGCCCTCAAGGGCAATGCGGAGTTGATGCCGCTGCTCGAGGCGGTCTACATCGGCACCACCCCGTGGGCGGGCTGGGACACCGACACTCCGGGACACGCTGCGATGCGTGCCGCCGCCGAGGCCGCCGGGCAGGGCCCGAGCGGTTCGTACGTGGCGGGCTGGACGTGGCAGTACCCATGGCTCTCGCTGCTCACCGAGGCCGTTGCCTCCGGGGACCTGACCCGGGCCAACGTGGCTGCGCTGGCGGCCGAACTCGACGCCATCGACTATCAGGGCATGCTGCCCGATCGGTCGTACGTCGGGTCGCCCAACGAGCACGTCGAGCGGACCACGATCCTCAACCAGGCCGACGCGGACTCGTCGGATGGTGTGACCCCGCTTACCACGGCCTTTGTGGGCGAGATCGCTGCCGAATTCGATCTGGCGGCGCCCTGCTTCGCGGGCTAG